>CAZFPH010000133.1:0-2993 GCA_964520955.1 uncultured Lachnospiraceae bacterium | reverse complement strand
TCTTTCTCTTATCACTTCCCAGTATTTCATCATTGAATATTGAACAAACGGGTCTGGTGATTCTAATGCTGAATTAACCATGGCAAATACGCCATTTACCTCAAATCCTGCATTTGCTACTTCAGTTTGAGTTTTTAAGAATTTTTTGGTATCTGCTTCTATCTTTTCTTTGTTTTCCTCAACCTTTTTGTCAACATAAACCTTCTTTCTAGCATTATATTGTGATGTTGTTTCCGAATCATTTTTAGGATTATTTTCTTTAAACTCTTTTTCGTATTTATCCCTATAATCCATTTCGATATTCTTAACATATCTTTTAACATCATCCAAATATAATTCAGCAAGTTTATTATTACATTCTGATATGATATACGATTGATAACTTTGAAGGTCTCTACAGAATCCTCTCATAGAACTTACTGTTTTACTATCTAATAAAGAAGAATATCTTTCTATGGCAGCACTAATTTCACCAACTACTTGATAACTCGTAGCCACATCTTTATATTCTTGCAATTTGGACATATCCCAAGTAGCATTTTTTCCTTGATGTATTAACAGTTTTAAATGCTTTGTTATTGCTTCTAACTGATCGATGCCATGTTTTGTGTACTTAAATAATGCTTCTATTTCTTGAATATCGTCAAATTGATCTAATAGGTAACCAACTTCACTTGCAGCAGTACGTCTACCTCTTGCCTTTAAGATGTCTTTTTGAACGGAAAGATGTTTTACTACTTTATTGAAACTTTCTCTCAAATCAGCAATCATCTTTTGACGAAGCTCATCTTTTTCATCATTGGTCTTTTCTTGGAATATACCGTAATTTACGTCATGTGATATGTTTTCAGGAGTCTATAAAGTTGCAAAATGTCTTTCTTTAAGATTTTTGTTATAATTAGATTTATCTCCACCAAAATGTTTGCTTATCATCATTTTGGTGATTTTATCACCATTTACAGCATATGCTAAAGGTATGATACCGTGTTCTTCTACAGGTATGCCCATATCGTTTAGCATTTTTTTATATGTGCTCAACTGCGCATCATATTTATCTCTAGTAGAAATTGTGGAAAGTATCTTTGCAGTAGCAAATTTAAACCCATGTAATGTTTTACCTTTTTTATTCTTATTTGTGTTATTGTAAGCAAACATTTTGGATTTGTAGTCAAGCAAAATATACTTACCTGTAGATCGTTCTCTAACAATCAAGTCAGCAGTACCTGCAACATTGTGTTTAACATCAGACAACATCGCTTCAGCTGCAACAAATTCATACTGTTGATTGAGTTGTCTATGTATTTCACGCATATCATCTAATGCCTACTTGTTAAAGTACTGTAAATAATCTGATTCTTTGAAAGTACCTAACCATAATGATTCCATTACCGCATGAATTCTAGAACCACCTTCTCTAGATTCATCATTGATCTACTTTTGTATTTCATCAGCACTATCTGCGTCATATGTGTTATACTTTAAAAACTCTAACCATTTAGATACAGATCGCATTGGCTTACCGGTAGCTCTATCCACGTAAGAGTGATCTGAAGCACTGTACTTAATTGAAGCAGCTTTCTACTAAAGTAAGGATCTTACTGTAGATATATCAGGTACTGTCTAATAGTCTACACCAAGTAAGTCATATATACTAACCCCTTCCCCTAAATCCTAACGGGTCAAGAATGCATCAGTAAGCTCTGCAAGTAGTGCTTCTTTAGCATATTTATTTTTATTTAACAATTTTTTAATAAAATCCTTAAACTTCTGCCACCAAGTACGGGCTTTACCATCCATTTCTACAGTACGTACACCAACTGCTTGAACCAGCTTTTCTTTGCTGCCGAACTCCTATATACCCTGTTGGACCAAATCTGAATTCAAGAACATTTCGATATAAAAGTGAGCATATTCATGAGCTTCTGTATCAGCAGTAGATTCAAACATGTCTACCATAATCTTTAAGGCTTCATATTCTGCCTTACCGACATGTCCACCTTCTATACCATCTACATATTCCACAGATATTTCAGGGAACAGTTCTCTAAGTAAAGACGATAATCTACTAGATGCTGCAAATTCTTGTGCAGTAAAGTTCTTTCTACGTCGTATACCTTTTGATTCAATCGGTTTAACATTCATCTAAGACTATATGTCCTAGACCCTTGGTAGAGCCTAAGACATATCACCTTCATATTTATTCCATAAGTAGTAAGCAATATTTTCACCAACCATATCAATTAGTTGATTAAAATCTTGTTTTACTTGTTTATTACTTAAATTTGGACAAAATGTACTCATAATTATAAACAATCTTTTTTACGTTGTTCACCTTCTTTAGACATCTACTCTGGTGTTTCTTTATAATTGTTTACGAAATCCATGAGTTCATCTAATTTATATTTTAAGTACTTACCTATTTCAGAATCAGGACTGATTTTTGCAATACTTGAATTGAAGAATCCGTCTCCTCTCGGAAGAATTATTCTTTCGAATTCACCACTTCTCCAAAGTTCCTTGATTTGTTCAATTTCATCATTTATGACATTCTTGAATTCTTCAATATCGGAATCTTTCCAACGAGAAGAGTCTACTGTTTCACCTGGATGTGCTTTGTAGAACCATTTCATTGTACTAATTGGAGCAGCGTTATTTAATCCTCTTAAAACAGCTGTTGTAGGATTTGTATCAGATCCATGCTCATCTCTACCGTACTTTTGATAATACCAACCCTTTGTTTCAGAAGCCTTTTTACCCGTAGCAGCACGATCATACGATGTACGATCGGTGTTATCGGTAAATATGTAAAGGTTCTTAGGATTATTTTTAGCAACAGTTCTTGAATAATTATAAGGAGATTTTTGAACCTTTGCCGTAGTTTGAGTAGGCGTACTTACACTGACAGTGTTACCACCTCTATCAACGTAAGTATTACTAGGAGGTAATATTGATTTGAGATTATCTACAATACCTGGATCCAGTGTACCAATCAG
>CAZFPH010000132.1:0-3020 GCA_964520955.1 uncultured Lachnospiraceae bacterium | reverse complement strand
AGAGATCGTCAATATCTTGAATTCCAAGCAAAACTGCAAAAGATATTAAAAGAGTATCGTAAGAAATATGGATATAGTAATTTTCAAAATGATAAAGATTACTT
Organism: uncultured Lachnospiraceae bacterium; assembly: GCA_964520955.1. Classification (GTDB taxonomy): domain Bacteria; phylum Bacillota; class Clostridia; order Christensenellales; family UBA1242; genus RGIG1681. The sequence continues at coordinate 2,916 of CAZFPH010000132.1, read as the reverse complement.
TGAAGACTTTGTAGAAATAACTGAATCTGGGTGTTACTTGGTAAATCCATGGAGTTCAGCATTTCTTGATGATAGAGATAAAGCTTTTGCTGAAATACGTGAAAGTGATAAAACATCAATGGAAAAAGAGATAGCTCGCTTGGAATGGATGAATAAACATTTTCCCGTTTCAGACAAAGAAGCATACAATTCGGAATATCAAAAAGCCGTTGATGAATACTTCGAGAATAAAGATAAAGACGAATCTTTAAAGAAAGAATACGAAGCTTTTGAAAAGAATAACAAACTTGATGACTCTAAAAGAGCTACTCTATGGCAATTACTTGGTAGAAAAGAAATAACTGGAGCTACATATGAATTCTTAAAAGACCTCAAAAATGAATTAGATAAGAAATACAGGATTCCAAATAAAGAACTTTACCCCAATACCAAGTATGATAAATTAATGGCCCTAAAGGCTTCTAATGACCCCAAATGGCAGTTATATGACTTGTTTAGAACAGCATCCGAACAAATTGATAACCGAATGGGATCGCATAAACTACGATTGGAGTATAAACTACCAGGTGTTGTTAAAAGAGGTAGGGAAGTAGTTGGTCGCGATGGTGTCAAAAAAGCAATGTCTGCATATGTTCAACGTGAATCATTCATTATGGCAGATGAGGTGCTAAGAGGTAGTTATGTTAATCAAGCAGGTGTTAAAATCGATATGATTCCTCTCCCATTTAAAAAAGTATTAAATGAAGAAGAACAATCGTTTGACTTGCCTACGGTATACGCAATGTGGTACAGTGCTGCAATGGAATTTTTAGGTAAACGTCAAATAGAAGCGCAAATGCTAGAAACACAGCGTGTGTTGAACGAACGTTTAACTGAAAGTAAAAAGAAATCTTTATTACGTAAAGACAGTACTGAAACAGTAAAAGAGAAAAAAGAGAATACTGCTAAACAATTTAGGTCGTGGATGGATATCGTATTCTACGGCAATCGTCTAGAAGATTACGGTACTATTGATTTACCTGCATCGGATAAACAAGTAGATGTTGCTAAATTAATTAAAGCGTTAGTTAAATGGCAGAATACCAGAGTAATGACGGCCAATATGACAAGCTGGATAAATAACGCAATGGTTGGTGAAGTAACACAAATCGAAGACGTGTTGGTAGGTAGATACCTAAGTAAAAGAGCTTATCATAAAGCATCTAAAATATTTGGTAGCAATATGATTGATATGGCTATGGATGTCAATAGCGTTGTTCCAAAAAATAAATACAACCGTCTCGCAGATTACTTTGGATTATTTCATGATAGTCCAAATCAGTCAATTACAGGCTTTTTAAGGCACAGTATTGCCGATGTAGGACATGTTGGTCAAGCTGTTGGAGATCGTTTCTTACAGCTAAGATATTTGCTTGGTATGCTGTGTGAGCTACAAGCAGTGGATGAAAATGGTAACATATTGGGAGATATGTTGGATTTTATAGATATAAATGACAACATGCAATTAGTTGTTGACCCTAAGGTGGTTAATTTTGATACTGCAACTGTAGACAAATTTGCATTAGGTGTGTAGCAAACTGTATTACGCAATCACGGTAACTATTCATCTCACTGGTCTGTGGCAATTTCTAATGCATGGTACGGTTGGATGGGCTTGTCTCTTCGTAACTGGATTGCTTCTTCAGTTGAACGACGTTTTGGTAAAGAACAAGTAGACAGTATCACTGGTACTAGATTCAGTGGTTTCTATAGAACTACATTTAAATGGGTTTTTACAGAAAGTCGTGCAGCAACATCTGTTATTAATTTTATTGCTGCTCACCTTAAAGAAGGTGAAAAGTATAAAAAACAGGTTGTGAAATGGAGTGAATTATCTGATAGACAAAAACAAGATATTAAAAGCACTTTAATTGAATTTGGTGCAGCAGTGTTAGGCTATGCTACTTATTGTTTGCTCGGATTGGTTGGAGATGATGATGACAACGATGCATTAGCTATGTTACGATATCAAAGTTATCGACTTTTCACCGATTTAACGTTCTATACTTTGCCTACGTCATTTGCAAAAATATTGCAAGACCCGTTCCCATCAATGAATTTATTAACTGATGCTACAAATGTACTTATTCAAATATTGTCTCCACTTGAAGAATATAATAGTGGTCGACATATGTTTGATAACAAGCTGCTGGACAAAACAATCAAACTTTTACCAGCACTTAAACAAATTCATCGAATTGATAACATTTCTGCTGAAATGGAGTATTTTATTAGGAAAGCATGACCGTATAGTTCAAGACAGAAATTATGTGGAATGGATATAAAACAAAAGGGAGAATCATTAGATTCCCCCTTTTTTATTGGCACCTTGTTTAGATTCAAGATACCTGCTTCGTGAAATGTATTAAAAGTCATTCCGACTTTTTTCGTGAAATAGGCTTCATAATAATTCAATAACCAACTCATTGTTGTACTGTTGCGAAGTAAACTTCTTGCTGTATCACTTAATTTGATGTATTCACCTTTAATCATGTTGTCAACATCACGTTTTAAATGAGGTGGTATTGTGTACGCATAGATGTAGTATGTAGAGTTGTTTATTTTTTCTATATATTTATCATATGCGTATTGATTTTTTTCAAATATTTCTTCAGTTATTTTTAACGATTGTGCATTTTTTAGCTCGAATGCAAATATTATTTTGTTTTCCCATTCTGGTTTGTTCGTATCACAATAGAATGTTCCTAAACAGTTTGTTAAATAAATGATTTTTAGTTCATCTTTATTTAAAACAAGTGGTGCTAAAAATAATGAAGCTAAATAGGAGTTTTTGTGTATCATAGTTTTTCAGTACCGTTACTCTCATAATATTCTTGAGAGTGTTCCCACTGATCAGTACTGATATGCCATGAAATT
>CAZFPH010000131.1:0-3042 GCA_964520955.1 uncultured Lachnospiraceae bacterium | reverse complement strand
TGATGCAATACAACTGCAGACAGCGTTTATGTTCAGCTTAGCTTATTCAGCGGATAACCAACTTAGGGGAAGAGACCTTGAACGTGAATTTGGGGTTACTTATGATAGTGTAGTAACGGACGCGTTAAATAAAGATTTTGATGAAAAAATTACCATTGATAGCCCTGGAAAAATCAAAAGCGAAATTGAACCAGAATTTTTAAAGTTCTTTATAGGCGTGCGTGATGAATACAAAGAGCTTTCTTCGCTTATACACAAGCCACCAATTCTAATGAGTAAAGAGGCTATAGAAAGTTCTATTGAGCAAAAGAAAGATGAAATTCTACTAGCTTATAAGGAATACGTGCTAGCAATGCTCAAGGCAAAAAAGAAAAATTAATAATTAAACTTGGAATTTTAGTCCAAGTTTTTTTATTGAAAAAAAAATTTTAACTTGACTTAAGAGGGGTAGGCGAACCTTTTTGAAAAAATCCAACAAAATTTTGACTGATAAAAATGTTAAAAACCACACTTAATTTTTCCTGAAATGTTAAAAACCTCTTTGTAAACTATTCGCAAAAGACAGCTTTTGCGAATAGTTGGTGGGTGTCGGAGAGGGTTTTTTAACATTATATAAACGCTGAATATATACGGATTTATGCAGAATTTGATAATAAACCATACAGAATTTGATAACATTTTTATAAAGCGACTTTTCAACAATTTGATACTTTTGCTATACAATCCGTCTAAACTTTTATTTTATCAAATTATCATCACACATAGTACTGTGGTGTTATGTTTGGCATAACATTTTATTTTATTAATTTTCATCACGGTAAGTTAGACAGAAACACACCTGAAATTTTGAGATGAATTTTTTCTAAGGCTGTTCTGACAAGTTCTTTCTAACAGCGTCACAAATTGTCGTGCAATTATCGAGGGTATTGTTAATGGCTCTGTTAAACGTTGCCACAAAAAGTGATGCTTAGCCACATAAGCATTAATTTTTAACTTTGTCTAAACACGTTTGCTGTACACGTGTATGCATTGTAAAACACAATCAGAGTAATATACAATTAGCCGTGTTGGCTTGCAAATGAAATCAGACTCTCCATAAGCACAAAAGTTCGCATAGTACAATATTTAATAACTGGTTTTTACATAATTCAATGCGATAAGGTGGACTAAGTTTCTCGTGAACGACCCAGCTTTGTGTGAACAATCAAATAAATAACTAACTGAACGCAGGGAAGTCTCCCCTACTGAATTTGTCAAAATGTCTGGCATAGTATTAAAAAATTTTTAATTTTTTTTGAAAAAGTATTTAATTTTATTATTTATTATTTTTTTTATGTGATATAATAAATTTGTAATAATATTTTGAGGTGTTTTATGAGTTTATTAAAAAGTTTAGTTTGTGCAGAAGTTGTAATGATTGTGTGCTATGTTGTTGATGCTTTATTAATACTAGGAGCTCTTGGATTGTTCTTGTGGTATTACATCAAAAATTCTAAAAAAACTACCCAATCAAAAAACAAAGATTTAGGCAAAAATATTGAAAAAGTTGATGATGACACTTATGTTTTAGCACAAGATGTTGAAGAAGTTCCTGAACCAGAAATTCAAAAAGACAACGCTGTTGAACATTTTGTTAATCAAATTTCGGATATCAATGAAGAAACAAACAACGAACATAGTTCTTCTGCGGTTGTTGTAAGACACGAAGTTGAACCAGCAGTTAAAAAAGTTCCTAGAAAAGACGAAATTCAAAATTATGTTATGATTGGTGGCGTTAAAAAAGAAAAAACCGCCGAAGAAAAAGTTACATCATTCAACAGAGGTTCAGATGCGTTCAAAAATTCTACTAATTTCTTAAATACAATCAAAAACGAACAAGCAACTAAAGTTGAAAAAGAAAAAACAACAACCGCAAAATCTGCAACAAAACCTGCTACATCTTCAACAAAAACAACAACAAATAAAAAAACAGCAACCAACTAAAATAGGGAATCTCTTCCCTATTTTTTTATGCAAAAAAAAATGCTCTAAAAAAATAGCACCCTCTAAAATGGTGCTATTTTAAAATTACATTAATCTGGTTTACGAACTTGGTCATATCCACGCTTTTGTCACGATATTTCACATTATGCTCTCTGGTGTAAAATTCTTTTACGCACCTAACTCTCAGCCATTCGCTTTTATTAAGGTGGATAAAATACTCAGATGCACAATCACGCCTTAATTGTTTTGTTCTAAGCCTGATGGTTGCCAAAGCGTTTTCTTTGAAGAAATTGATAATATCGTTTGCAAGTTTTGGCTGTGCTTGCTTTGTGCAGAAAACCACAACAGCGTCTTTGAATGTAAAAACCTTTGGTAAATCAGATTCTTCGAACACTCTGTCTTGCATAGAGTTGCAAAATTCTTTGTACGAAGCATTAATCTTTTCAGTTTTGCCAAGTGAAACTAAAAACTTTCTAACAATGTCTTTAGAAATTGCTTTTCTTGTAGTTTGCAGTTGCAAATTTATATTACTAATTTCATCAGGCAAATTGTGCAGTCTAGATAGTTTTTTATTGATTTTTTTGTTGTACTTTTCAAGCAATTTGTTATTTTTTTCGATTTGAGTGTTGAGCTCGTCTATTGCATTAATATCGATTTTTTTGCTGTTATTTATATGGCTACGTATAGATTCAGAACAAAGTTTGTTGCAATCAGCACGCATTTTTTCTGTTTCAAGCTGAAGTTTTTTGCGTTTGTCTTCCATATCAACAAAAAATTCAGGGTTAAACTTAACCCCCTTTTGTCTATATTTTAATGTGTATTCATTAATATTTGATAGTAATTCATTGAGTGCAATCATATTTATAGTTTATCCCAATGTGGCTAAAATGTCAAATACAAAAACTATTCGCAAAATAATTGCGTTTAACAAAAAATCTAATTATAATAAGTCTATGAAGAATCAAAGTTATTATAATGAGCAAAAAATAAAAAACACCGAAAAATTGAGGGCCGTTTTGAAAGAACTGCCTGATTTTGCGATGGATTTTTTTATTGGCA
>CAZFPH010000130.1:0-3098 GCA_964520955.1 uncultured Lachnospiraceae bacterium | reverse complement strand
GCTACCAAACTGCGCCACACCCCGGTAACCGTTACATCAAACTAACGAGATTAGTATATACTATCTAAAAATGTTTGTCAACAAAAAATTGAAAATAAAATTTATTTTTTAAAAAAAGAAGTCACATAATATTTTATGCAACTTCCCTTTCTTTAATTCACATAGATTAGTCAAGTCCAAGATAATCATTATAAGAAACTTCTTTATCAAACACCTTGGTTTTATCAATTTCAATAATACGACTTGCGACAGTTTGCAACAATTCGTGGTCTTGGCTAGTAAATAAAATTGGCGACTTATAGTTAATCATACCCTTGTTAAGTGATGTGATACTTTCAAGGTCTAAGTGGTTTGTTGGTTCGTCAAAAATAAGAACATTTGCACCTGAAAGCATACATCTAGCAAGCATACACCTAACTCTTTCACCACCTGAAATGCAGTTAGCTTTCTTTTGAGCCTCTTCACCACTAAAGAGCATTCTTCCAAGCCAGCTTCTAAGGAATGTTTGATCCTTTTCTGTTGAATATTGTGCAATCCAGTCCACTAGTGACAAACCACAATCTTTAAAGTATGCATCGTTGTTTTCAGGCAAATAGCTTGGAGTTACTGTTGAACCCCATTCAAAAGTTCCACCATCGGCAGAATCTTCGCCCATTAAAATTTTAAACAGCATCGTCACAACATTTGCGTTTTTACAAATAAATGCAATCTTATCGCCTTTGTGAACTGTGAATGAAATATTTTCAAAATAACCATTTTTTGTAAGATTGGTTACGGTTAAAATTTCATTACCAACTTCTCTGTTTGGTTTAAAGTCAACATAAGGATACTTTCTCATAGATGGCTTAATATCAACAAATTCAAGTTTTTCAAGCTCTTTCTTACGACTTGTTGCCTGTTTAGATTTTGAAGCATTAGCCGCAAATCTTGCAATAAACTCTTTGAGCTCTTTTGCTCTTTGTTCACTCTTTTTGTTTTGTTCTTTTGCTTGACGTTGAAGAAGCTGGCTTGTTTCATACCAGAAATCGTAGTTTCCAACAAACATTTCAATTTTACCATAATCAATATCGCAAATATGTGTACAAATTTTATTAAGGAAATATCTGTTGTGCGAAACAACAATAACCAAGTTTTCAAAATCGATCAAAAAGTTTTCAAGCCAGTTAACAGTTTTTGCATCAAGGTTGTTAGTAGGTTCATCCAAAATCAAAATATCTGGATTTTTGAAAAGTGCTTTTGCAAGAAGAACTTTAACTTTTAACTTTGGCTCTAAGTCACGCATCAAAACATCAAAAAACTCTTCACCAATACCAAGTTCGTTAAGTAGGTTTTGTGCTTCACTTTCAGCCTCCCAACCACCAATTTCCATAAAATCGTTTTCAAGTTCACCAGATCTTATTCCCTCAGAATCAGTAAAGTCGGTTTTTGCGTAAAGTTCATCTTTTTCACGCATAATCTCCATAAGCCTTTCGTATCCGTGCATAACAGTTGAAATAACAGTATAATCATCCCAAGCTTTTTGGTCCTGAGCAAGCACACTAAGTCTTTTGCCTCTATCAATAACAATGTCACCAGAACTTGGCTCAATTTGCTTTGTGATGAGTTTTAAGAATGTAGACTTTCCTGCACCATTCGCACCAATAATTCCGTAGCAGTTGCCTGCATCAAATTTTAAGTTAACGTCTTCAAACAAAACTCTACCGCCAAATTGAAGACGCACATTATTTACATTAATCATTGCATACCTCTAAATATATTATCGTCATAATTATAGATTATAGATTCAATTTTTGTCAATGCTTTTACAATCAATAAGTGTGTATAAAAAATAAAACATCTGACAATAATTTGTTTAAAGATTATAGGAGAAAATTATGCCAGCAACAAATTCAAAAACATTATTTCCAGAAACAACTGAAGCAAAAAATCACAACAAGAGCAAACGAAACAATCCCTGGTGGTCAGTCAAACACACTTGGTGGGTCGACACACTTTTGTTTATTCTTGGAACAATTGCCCTCGGTGGACTTGCAACACTTCTTGGCGGAAAGATGTTTAATTTTGGTGGCTACAAAACGCCACCTGCAACCGCACCAAAAGTGTTGTTTCCAATAATGTGGAGTTTGATTTACATTGCAATTGGCGTGTCTACATTTTTGATGTGGCGAGATAAAGAAATCAAATCTCACGACCGCAAACTAAACCTGCTATTTTACTTTATCCATATGTTTTTTAATATTCTGTGGCCTTTGTTTTTCTTTAGATTAAACCTGCCAATTGTTTCCGCTATTTGGTTATTTTTCACGGTAATTTCAGCGTGTATAGTTATGTATAGATATTTTGTATGCAATTTGCCTGCTGGAATAATATTTAACCTGTACACTTTGTGGCTGATTTATGCTATGTATATAAACCTTGGACTGGTACTGATTAATTTCTAAAAAACGCAAAATTTACTAAATTTTTATGAAATTTTGTTAAATAATAATAAAAAACCGCTGTTTTTAGCGGTTTTATTATTTTTTATAATTCTCTTGAAACTACTTCTTCGTCGGTTTCTTCACCAGGTGTTGACTTCACACTATCACCGGCTTCTTTCCCATCTTTTACACTTTCAGAAGTCTCAGAGTCCAATGTTTCATCTTTTTCCCCTTCATCAGTAATTTCACCAATATCTTCCTTAGACACTGGTGTAATCACAGCTTCTTCATCTGGAGTAGAATTACCAGCTGTATAATAATCTCTTTTTTCGGCTTTTATTTGCTTTATTTTTCCATATATTCCAAATGTGAGTATATTTGCAAGAACACCAAAAATTTTCTTCAACTTAGATGGTTTTTTCTCTTCTTGTTGATATCTTGACTGCTCAATGTATTCACTATCTTCCATAATATCCTCCACTACAATCAAACAGTTTCAAACTGACTTGGATGTTTTTTAAAGAAATCGAATTTTGCTTCAATAAACTCTGGTTTATGTCTCTCTTTATCTTCAAACCAATTATATATTGGCTCGTTAATTCTATCCCAGGTAAATATGCTGTCATCAACTTTTAAAAGATTTGCAAGATTTTCTGTTCCACGTGGAGCAACTGAGTG
>CAZFPH010000129.1:0-3117 GCA_964520955.1 uncultured Lachnospiraceae bacterium | reverse complement strand
CATAGGGTTGTCTTTATAAAATGTGTCAAACAATTGTTCAGCAATTGGCAGTCTATACTCAGAACCTTTTCCATCTCTGATAACAATAGTATTGTCATTTTCATCATAAAGGCAACCATATTGATTTAACAAACCGACAAGTGAACCAAGCGAATTCATAACAGCATTTCTTTTTACGACTGTTATCGGTTTGAAATTTCTAAGAGCCTCTTCTCTTTCTTTGCCAACAAGTAGTACAGGCTGTGAAAAGTTGGTATCAGCAAACTTAAAAAATTCGTGACATTTGCCACATCTAAAAGTACTGTCGCCCACAGAAATTGACCTACTGTTTTCAAAAACTGTTTGGTCTTTCATAGAAGCCATTTCAATCATAGACACTTCTCTATCTGTTGGAAGTTCTTCATCTTCAGGGATAGCACCCATAAATTTGGCATAATATTCGAACATTCTTTTGTGTGGTTCTGAGCAACAAGGACATTTAAAATCGTATGACCTTAATCTCGCATTTTCCATATTGCACCTCCTTTGTGCAACTGAAATATACTTGCTAAAAAAGCCAAAAGTCAACGATATTGCTATAACAACATTTAATGAAAATTATAAAAAAATTTAATCATAAAAAATGCTGATAATCCTTATAAAAATTGTTTAATGGTTTGAATTTCTTCATCAGTTAAAATTCTAAACACTTTACATAGCAAACTGATAATAGAAACCATATTTTCACGTGACAAAAACTTCAACGTAGAAAGTTTTTCAATACTTGCATTATCAATATTTTTTAGTATAGCAAACTCGCCTGGCGATAGTTCTAAATATTCATTTTTGTTTGAACATTTTCCGCAAAGCACACCATTATAATCATAAGAAAACGCAAACAATTTTTCATTTAAAACTTCACCACAGCACGAACATTTTCCAAACTCCATAGCAAATCCCAGATACTTTAAAGATTCAAACATAAACTTAACAAACACAACCATAGCCGAAGCATTTGCATAGCAAACCATTTTAAGTGAATTCAAAAGCAAAATAAAAAGTTCCTCGTTTATGTCATTTTCTTTAATTGTTTTTCCGCAAACTTCTAGGCACGCAAGCATTAAAATATAGTTATCAAAATCAGTTGTAATATCAAAAAACTGGTCAATGCTTGTGGCATTGATAACTGTATAATATCCACCTTTTGCCATAAGCATAAATTCAACAAACGCAAATGGCTGCACTGCAAAAGCAAGTTTTGCCTTAGCCTTTTTCACGCCACGAGCTCTGGCAGTTATAAGACCTCTTTCAGCAGAAAAAATAGTGATAATTTTATCACTATCTTTATAATCAACCGATTTAAGAACTATTCCTTTAACTTTTATTTCTTCCATCAAAATTCTCTTTCAGTTCCTCGTGATTTCTGCCCTATATCGGCAAAGTTAGCATCATTGAGTGAGTACTCAATACCAAGCTCTTTTGCAAGGCTTGAAGCAGTACTAAACCTGCTATAATTTGAAGAACATGGCAAGTGAAGAAATCTATCCCACCTTGAAAGACATTCTTTAATAAATTCATCTTGAGATAGTCCAGCAAGAAAAATAACATCTTTCCTTCTGTCTTCTATAGTATAAACACCACCAGAAACCCCACAATCGGTTGGTTTTAAATATTTTCCACCAGCCATAATCTTTTCTCCTCTATTTATAAAAACGCAAAAATAATTAAATTTTATCAATTTTTAATATGAATTTCATTTATATTTAATAAATTTTGCGATTTTTAAAATTATTAAATAAATCAGCAAATCCATTTGCCATATTATAAAATCTCAAATCTCCAGTTTTCCAAAATAAATTTTTGCAAATATCTTCACCATCTTTATAAACTTTTTTATTCATAAACATCTCCTTGTAAATTAATTGTTTACAAGAAAATATTTTTTATTCAATAAGCTAAATATCTTTTTTTGAAAAACCTAATTCACTAAGTGCATTTGTATCATCTTTCCAATCTTTTCTAATCTTAACAAACAAATCAATCATAACTTTTGAACCAACGAGAGATTCAATATCTCTTCTTGCAGCAATACCAATCTGCTTAAGCATTTCTCCTTTTTTTCCAATAATAATTTGTTTATGTCTTTCACTTTCAGTAATTATATTTGCATTAATTTTAACCAAATTATTACCCTCTTCAAATGTAACAATTTCAATGGCGATGCCATGAGGAATTTCTTCTTGTAAATATAAAAGAGCCTTTTCTCTTATAATTTCTGAGCACATAAATCTTGTTGTTTTATCTGTATATTGGTCAACTGGGTAATACACATCACCCTCACCCAAACAATCAAGTAGTTCATTTTCAAGTTCATCAATATTAATATTACGGATAGCTGAAGTTGTTATAAATTTCTTCACAAATGTATACTCATTAAGCCTTGCAAGTATTGGGTACATTTTTTCAAAATTAGTTGTTTCAATTTTATTTATAACCAAAAATACAGGACACTTAACTTTTGAATATTTTTCGATAATTTTATAATCTTCAGAGTTAATTCTTAACGCATCTAAAACGATAATTATAGCATCAACATCTGTTGTGGCTCCCTCAGTTGCAACGCTCATATATTCGCCAAGTTTTGTTTTTGTATGTTGCACACCAGGAGTATCTACAAAAACAATCTGATAATTATCACCATTTTTAATGCCAAAAATTCTATTTCTGGTAGTTTGAGCTTTTGGACTAGTTATGGAAACTTTTTCACCAACAAGCCTGTTTACTAAACTGCTTTTTCCTACATTTGGTTTACCAATAACTGCCACAAATCCAGATTTAAATACTTTTTTTTCTTCGTTTTTTTTCATACGTTTCACCGCCTAAATTTCTATTAATTTATCTAATTCAAGTTCTTTTTTATTCATAATCTCATAGTCTTCATCTTTAATATGGTCATACCCCATCAAATGAAGCATACTATGAATTACCAATTTTTTTATTTCACTACAAACAGAAACGCCATACTGCTTAGCCTGTCGTTTTGTTTGAACGATGCATATTGCCATATCCCCAAAATGAATAAATCCGTCATCTGTTTTTAAACAGACATACTGCAACTCACTCGTGTCTAAAATTTCA
>CAZFPH010000128.1:0-3230 GCA_964520955.1 uncultured Lachnospiraceae bacterium | reverse complement strand
TGTGGTGTCGGCTTCGCCAGATTCTTCGGTCGTTTCTCTCCCTCAGAATGACACGATTATTACTTTTCCTCTTGTGTCATTCTGAGCGTAGCGAAGAATCTAAATCAACGAATCATATAAATCTTCCCAGTCGGGGTTTAAGGAATTTATTAATTCTTCTTTTCTTTTTCTAATCCAACCTTTTAATTGTTTTTCTCTATTAATTGCACTCTTAACATCATTTATTTGCTCAAAATAAACCAGCTTATAAAGATTATACTTCTTCGTAAATCCATCAATAAGTTTGTTCTTATGTTCATATATTCTTCTAATCAAGTTGTTTGTTACCCCAACATAAAGCACTTTATTAGATATATTTGTTAAAATATACACATAATAATTTTTATCGTTCATAATTTATCCATATATAAAATTTTATTGCTTTTTATACACATATCAATTATATAAAATAAAATCAAATAACACAATAAATTTTTGTATACACAAAAAAAATTCCACCATATACAAATATGGTGGAATTTTAATAGATTTTAATTGTCATTCTGAACGCACCCGTGTCATTCTGAGCGTAGCGAAGAATCTCTTCTTTCGCTCCGCCAGATACTTCGTTTCACTCAGTATGACACCATTTGTGGTGTCGGCTTCGCCAGATTCTTCGGTCGTTTCTCTCCCTCAGAATGACACGGGGTTATTTTTATGTCAAAAACACCTTTTATACCCCTTCTGGGGAAAGTCTTCCCCAAACCCCTTCTAACGCCTTACGGCGTAGATTTTAGATTATAGATTGATGGCAAAGGCTGGGCAAAAACCGAGGAAGGCGTCGTAGTACCCAAGTACATAAGCGAAAACAAGACCTTCAACGACAAGACTAACAAGGCTAGTATCACAACCCGGCGAGCGCAACCACGCAGCAGAACTATAACTATAACCATTAGAATTTATTGGGAACTTATAACCATATGTTGCTACAGCCATATCGCTGATTTGTGGATATGTTAAATCACTTACAATTCCTTCCAAATAATAGTTTTCTACACACTCTTCAAGACGGTCGCTAAGTCCAAGCCAAGATAGCATTTCTTCGAGCGATGCAAGCCAAATTTTGTCGTTTGTATCTTCATCATCTGGTGAAGTATTGTAATAGTCTGTGTTTTTATTTGTTGTTTCAATAACAATGTCTGAAAGTCCACTTTCTTGCAAGAATGTACTGTTTAGATATGCTCTAATATCTGAATTTTTCCAACTGTTATCATAAGTTCCACCATCTTCTGTTCCATAAAGAGTAAATGCTCTTGAACCAATAACATCAACTGTAAGCATTGTGTACGTTCCATTTGCATTTTTTTGCATTGCTTTTGCTAAAATCGGTTCAACATAGAAGAAATATGTTGAGCCATTTTCTGCTATTGTTCCATTATTGAAAGCATAACTAAAATCAGCACCAGCAAATTCACTACAATTTTTTGCTGAATCTAGTTTTGCAACAAGTGTTCCATTATAAGAATATTCAACAAGAGTAGCTGTATGAACACCTGGAGTTCCCATACCAACATCAAGATTTGCATCATTTGTCCAAGAACCAAGGTCGGTTGTATAAGTTTTTCCAGTTGCGGTTAAACTTGCAGTTTTTAATGTTTCATTCATAGAATCACCAACAAATGATTGAGGATATGCCCCATATGTTGAATAGAATAATTTTGTTGAAATATCAGTTGGTTGAATATTGCTTACAACAATATCATCTGTTGAAGAAACACTTGAACTTGGCACAAGAACTATTTTTTGACCAGGTTCTGCAATCAAATATTCCCCATTTGAAACTGAATGAATATTTGGAACTGGATTATCACTTAATGATAAACCAAGATTAAGTGCAGAATTTGCATATGCAAAATGTGTTACATTTCCTGTTGAAACATAGAATTTATCATTTGTTAAATTATCAAAGACAATTACATCCATTCCCATTGCAGAAGCATTTGTTAATGTGTAAAGTGAAAGACCTGCATAAACAGTAAGGTCAGCATTTTTATTTAATGGATAAGACACCGTTGTTTCAAGTGATTCATCAATAAACCAAGTATATATTTCTCCATCAGCAAAAATTGGTGCTGGAATGCTGTCAATATTTGTATTAGCAGGAATTATTCTTGTTTCAAAAAGTGCAGCATTGGTTGCATCAGTGATATTTGCAAATGAAAGTTTTACAGGATTTGCCTTTGTGAGTGCAAAGTCCATATTGCCTTCAAAAGAAGCATCATTTGCAAGATTTGCAATTGTTGCCTTAACATACACATAAAGTGTTTCAAAAGCACCTTCTTCTTTTGCTTCACCCAAAATCATCATTGGCTCAAAAGAATCTGCAAGTGGCATATTTGCAGTGTCTGTGATTTTTGAATAAGAATACGCATAGCCAATATTCATATTTGTCACACTAAACCCTGTTGTATCAAGGTCAATTGCAACATCAATCGAATTTGAGTCGTTAGTGAAAATATACTCAAACACAACACTATTTGTTTTTGTGTCAAGAGGAATATTCTCTGCTTCTGGCGAAAGTGAGCCACCCTCTTCATCTGTTGGTCTAAACACAAGTTCTTCTGCACCATCTTCGGTGAGCATCGCTGTTGAAGTTGTTCCAACAATATAGTTTGCCTTTACAGTTGCAGAAACATCAGTTGCGGTGTATCTAACAGTAAGAGTTTGATTCACACCAGCATTAGATGCCGCAAAAACAGCCACAATAGTAACCACAGCTATCGCAATAACAGCCACAAGTGAACTTATTGTTATCACGAATTTTTTCTTAGAATTCATAACTTTTCTCCTTTTGTTTTTTATTTTTACTTAACCAAACTGCTTTGCCAAAACAATTTTATGTCAAGATTTGTTTTATTTAGACGCCGTTTTACCAGCGATGTCTAACTTATTTGTGTGGCATACCTCAGCAAGTTCTGTCATTCTGAACGCAGTGAAGAATCTCTTTTGCCCTAGACCCTTGTGTCATTCTGAGCGTAGCGAAGAATCTCTTTTGCCCTAGACCCTTCGACAAGCTCAGGGTGACACCCAAATGGTGTTGGGGCTCTGTCATTCTGAACGTAGCGAAGAATCTCTCTTATCCCAACCCTCTGTCATTCTGAGCACAGCGAAGAATCTCTCTTGCCCTAGACCCGTCGACAAGCTAAGGGTGACACTCTCACGAGTGTCGGGGCGCTGTCGTTCTGAGCGTA
>CAZFPH010000127.1:0-3232 GCA_964520955.1 uncultured Lachnospiraceae bacterium | reverse complement strand
GTTGCGGATATTGCGGATAAAACCGTGCAAAATCCAGTGCTGACCGAGCAACCAAGTTCGCTTTAAAAACACCAAATTTTGGTGTTTTTTTATTTAGTGCATATTGACATAATTTTGTTTTGAGTGCTATACTTTTAAGTGGAAAAAATAGTATTAAGGAGGGAAAATATATGGCAAATGAAGTTGCTAGACACTTTTTGAATGATAAAAGTTTTAAACTATTAGAAAGTTCAGAAGGTGTAAAAGAATTAGTAAGTAAAAGAAAAAAGATAGGAGAACTTCGTCTTTTAATTTCCCGACTTAATAATTATACTGGAAGGAATAACAGAAAAATTGCAAAAAAGAAAGACAAGCTTGCGGAACTTGCTAGCGTAAGTTTTTTTAAAAAATTATTCAGTTTTGGAAAGATTTCGAGAGAAATGGCGGAAATAAACGGCGAAATTGCAAAGTTGCAAGCACAAAACGCAGAATATGATTCTGAGATAAAAACCTCAGAATACGAGATTGTGTTTTTGCAAAGTGAAATTAAAAGATTTGCAAAAAAACTTGAGAAGGTTGGTTTAACAATAGAGGATATAATTGAAGAGTATAAGTTAATTTTAGAAGAGCTTAAGGCGAAAGAAAAAGCTGAAATAATTGCAAAAGCTCAAGCTGAATCACTAGAAAAACCTCAAACAAAAAAAACTGAAAGAAAGACAGCTATAGAAAGATTTAATGAACGACAAGTAAAACATCAACAAATTCTTGATAGCAAGCAAAAAATCTAACGAAAACGCTCCATAATTGGAGTCTTTTTTTGCCAACAAATTGCCTTGAATTTTTTAAGTTTTGTTAAAAAGTAATTTTACAAAAAAACAATTTATGCTAGAATATATCTTGTAGGAGAATTATATGAATTTGACAGAGGCTGTTGCAAAAAGACTAAAGGAAATTTTAAAGGAAAAGGGTATGACCCAGTATGCACTTTTCAAGAAAACTGGCGTGCCTCAAAGCACCATCAGCACAATTCTTGGAGGAAGCGTAAAAACCATTAAGCTTAGCACAATTTTTGAAATTTGTGAGGGATTAGAAATGGAAATTTCAGAGTTTTTTGACAAAAATTACTTAAAGCGAAAATCTATCAAAGATTAGTGCTTAAGTTGTTTGCAATATTAATATTATAATTTTTCAGTAACAAAAAATATTTATCCCACATTGCTTCACGAATAGGCATTGGTGGGTGATTGTCAAAATATAGCACAAGGGCAGGTGAAATGCTGTTGTGCTTTTTTTTGAGTTCTGCAATAGTGCAGTGTCCGTTTTTTATTAGCCCCACTGCTTTTGCGTGATAGTTGAAATATGCCATACTTTTAGTATGCAAAAAATGCAAAAACTTAAACAAATATTAGAAATAATCATTCAAATAGTAACGTTTGCTTGCAAGTGTAACAATTTTTCGTTAAAATAAAATTAATAAAAACAAAAAAGAGGATAAATTATGGAAGCAGTTTTAGGCTCGTCAGGAAACGTGATTGAAAAAATTAATATAGGATTCGAAAATCTAAGAGCAAACGCAGAAGCTAAAGCGGAAAAAGTAGGAAAATATAAAACCGAAAAAATTGTTGTAGACGCTCTAAAAGAAGCAAGAAATGAAGCGGTTGCTATGATTTTAGCAGGATTTGCAGGAACAGATGAGGAGTTTCTTGTAAAAGATGAAAAATTGAAGAGTGAAATTAAGCGATTATTCAAAGTTTCAGATAAAGAACTTTTCAGAGAAACTGAATTGTATGACAAAGTTGATAAAATCAGCGGTATTATAGCAAACGTTTCGGGCTTTGTACACCCACTTATAAGTAATGCGATTAATGCTGTAAGTGGGGCGATACTAGGTGGGGCTTCTAACACATCAAAATTTGAGTTTAATCTAAGCCCAGAAGTTCAAAAAGGGTTAGAAGCTGAATTAAATGCCATACAACAAATTGTAATGGGTCTTGATAATTTGGTTAATTCGATTGTAAAACAAAATGTAAATGGAAACCTTACAAAAGAACAAATTGTTGAGATTGTAAAAAAAGAAGTATCTAATATTGTTGAGCCAATAATGAAAAGATTAGAAGAAGAAAGAAATAATAGAAAATCCGAACAGCAAAATCCAGCGTCAAAAGAAAACACTGGAGAAAAAGGCAGTGACGCCCCTGAAACACCTGCAGAAGATTTAGGTATACCTAGAGAGGAAAATGGGGCAGATAAAAAAACACCTACTTCACGAAATGAAGGTGAAGATGGAAGAAAAAAAGGTAATGAAGTGGGACCATCTGAAAGGGGATTATAATATGGAATTTATGTCAAAACCAGGTGAATTGTTAAAGTTGGATAACGGAAATGTGTTTTTGGTACTCAAAAATATTGAATACAATGGTGAAGCGTACTTATATCTGTATAAACCAGTGGAAAACACAGATGATTTTTTTGATGAAGATATAAAGAAAACTACATTTTCAAAAGAAATTAATGAAGATGGAAAAATAAGGCTTGAGGAAGTTACTGATAAAAAGACCATCAACGCCTTACTTAAATTCGTAAAAGAAGATAGTATTTTTGAATATTAAAATTCGCAGGCTAGCCCTGCGTTTTTTTATAATAAAAATATGTTTAGATTAAAATACTGGTCAGATTGCACAAATTTGAAAACAGCGTAAAATGTTGGTGTTGTTATATTTTGAAAATTGTGGCAAATTTTGTGGTTTCTGATTTTGTCTAGAATCACGTCTGCAAAATTCTATCTTTTTTGCATAAAATTTCCTCAAAAACATTGACACAATTTGACCTATATGTTATTATGTTGTAGTCTACCATAATTATTGTTAAAAGTGTGACCATTTTTGGCTTTAGTTATGGTTTAATAAGTCAATTGTGTAGATATTAACATAAATTTTGTCCTTTTTATTTTGTTTAATATGGAATCGACTATCTTTTGGCTTCGCTTGAAAATAGAGCTTAAAATAAAAAAGTACTCTTTTAAATTTTTCAGGGGGACTATATGAGTAAAAACTTAAACATCAAAAAAGTCAAATTCGGTAACACAGAAAGATACAAATTTGGTAAAATTGATGAAGTTATGAGCATACCATACTTGGTAGAAGTTCAAAAAGATAGTTATCAAAACTTCATAACAAAAGGTATTCGCGATGTACTTCGTGATTTTTCTCCAATCACCGATACTGACAACTTGAATCGTTCTGACGCTAGAGAA
>CAZFPH010000126.1:0-3250 GCA_964520955.1 uncultured Lachnospiraceae bacterium | reverse complement strand
TGTTGTTGCAAAAATTATATCCATAACTACCTCTATGTCAAAATTATAACACAAAAATTTATTATTTAATATAAAATTTGCTATATATTTTAAAAAATATTTGATATACTAAAAATATAAAATCGCTTTTAAGGAGATTATTATGAAAAAAAATAAACTTTCTATGATTTTTGGAATACTTTTTGGAATTTGTCTGCTCCCTTTTGCTTATTTTTGTTTTGTGCTTTCCATTGTCTTAGCGATATCTAAAGGAATAGATTTTGCCGTTATGATATACATTTCCCCGATTCTTGCAATTATAACAATTGTCGGTGCTTGTATTATAAACAAAGCTATTATTGCAACACGAATAATATTTTCGGTAACACTCGCCACTTACATCGGCTCGGTAATTTTTCTTGCAACCACAGGAATTTTTGCAGAAAACATCATTTTTGCATTAATATTTTCTGTTTTTGCAGTTATTGGAATACTAGCTACAATTTTTGCATATCTAGCAAAACCAAAACAAAAAATTAGTCAGTAACAAGAAGACAAGCGTGTTTAGCTTGTCTTTATTTTTTGTATGAATTAATAAAATTTTTCACCTTTTCTTCCAAATCTTGCAAATTTTCGTATTCAATAAACAAACTTTCCGAAAAAGCACCAGTTATCATATTACTTATGTAAGACCCCTTTTCGTAGAAAAATATAATCTTAATATTGTTTTCGTAAACTATGCCAAGTTCTATCCCCAACCCCGTTGAATGCTGAGAGATGTCACAAATCATCAAATCAGTGTTTTTCACACACTGCAAATCATAATCCACCATCATTTTATCTATTTCAAACTTGCCTTTGTCGGGATTTTCATCAATGCATTTTTGCCTATAAGCCCAAATATCGTCAGGCACTGAAAGTTTTGCAAAACTCTCCAATGCATTTTTATAAACATTATATTTTGCTAGCTGATTTTCACTTGCAGAACTAACTGCCCCACCTAAAAAGATTTTCATACCACATTCTCCAAAATAATTGTAGCACAAAACCTCACAAATTTTATACTAAATTTACACAAAAACCTATTAGATTTCTCTAATAGGTTTTATTTTTATTTCCTATGAAAATAAAAATGGGATTCGCTCCGCTACGAAGCCTCACTGGTGGCTGGGTCGCTATCACGCCGGTCACTAAAAACAGTCCACTGGACTGTTTTCTTAACGTTCCGTTCGAATCCGTTATTTTACTAGTAAAAAAAAACGAATACTCAATCTGAGTTTCCGTTCCTATGGCGCAGAGAGCGGGATTCGAACCCGCGGAAGTTTTCGCTTCACCGGTTTTCGAGACCAGCACATTCGACCGCTCTGACATCTCTGCACGCACAATTATTGTAATAATTATACGCAAAAAATTCAAGTAAATTACGCAAAAAATCTCATTTGAATTATTATAAACTCTAAAATTCATTTATTGTCTATAACTAAGAAACTTAAGATTTATTATCACTTTCCTTATTTTTCCTTTTTCTTGAAAACTTATGAATAACACTTGAAAAATACTCGTTGATTTTTTCAGAATTTTTGAAGCAATAAATAAATGCAATAATCCCAAGAACACCAATTATTCCAAGAAAAACCAATCCCCAACCGTGAAATGGTATAAGTTCACCTGACATCAAAAGCAAAGTTGAGCCAATTGACGTCGCCCTTGTCACTAACTGCATAACAAAAAATCCAAGCCACGATATCGGTAAAATTCCTGCCACCGCACAAAGCACGTCATCAGGAAAGAACGGAAAAAGAAACATAAAAAACAACAAAACATTTTCCTTTCCCTTTAATTTTTTGAGCCACTCTTCGGTCTTTTCTTTTCCGCCAGAAATCCAGTTAACAAAAGGCCTGCCAACGAGTTTTCCTAGCAAGAACGCAAACATCGCACCTGCCACCATACCGATATATGAGTACAAAAATGCAAGCCAAGGTCCAAACACGTAACTGCCAGCAAGTATGCTAATCATTCCTGGGATTGGGATAAACGAAACTTGCAAAAAACTGATGGCGATATAAATAAGTGGAGCTACAACCCCAGCAGATTCAATGTAGCTTTGCACCTCTTCTTGCGTAAAATCAGTTAACCCAAAAGCTTTCAGCACAAAATAAGCAATAATCAAAATTGCGGTCACAACAAGTGTCGAAACAACAAGTTTAATTATGCTCTTTTTAGCATCTTTGCTCAGTCCTTTTTTTGTTTTCGTTTCTTCCATATCCATCTATTATAATTTTACTTAAGTTTTATATTTTTATTATATTAAATTATCAAAATTTTACAACTATTTTTTATTGCTCGTTTTTTATTTTGAAATAGCCACCTTAACATATATAATAAATGTAGTAAAATTGTTTTTTCGGAGAAAATATGAAATTTTTAGACTTTTGGAACAAATCTTTTGAAATGTATAGTGTTGATAAAATCAAATATTCCGAGTGGCTCGATGGCTACAAAGATATTATAAAGAACTGCAAAACAAAAGCTCTTGACCTTGGTTGCGGTGCAGGAAGCGATAGCTATTATCTAACAGAAAAAGGTATTGAAGTTGTTGCCTGCGACTATTCACCTATTGCCCTAAAAACTGCTAAAAAAGAAGCCCCAAAAGCACAAACTATGCTCGTTGATATTTCAAAAAAATTACCCTTTGAAGATAATTCATTTGACCTTGTTGTAGCAGACCTATCATTGCATTATTTTGACACAAAAACAACAATAAAAATTATGCAAGAAATTAAAAGAATTCTAACCCCAAATGGTCATTTGCTTGCAAGAGTAAATTCAACTGCCGACATTAACCACGGTGCCGGTCAAGGTGAAAAAATCGAAGAAAATTATTACTTCGTAAAAGGTTATAATAAACGTTTTTTTGATGAAAATGAAGTTAACAAATTCTTTTCAATCATCGGAAAAGTTAAATTTAGAGAAACAAATATGCTTCGCTACGACAAGCCTAAAGTAATTATTGAAGTTGACGCACAAAAACAATAAAAATAAAAAAGAAGGCAGTTGCCTTCTTTTTTATTTGGTGTAGCACGTGATAACTAAATTGAACACTTACTTCCTTATAATTTTAAACTCTTCTGGAAATTCTCTTTCTGCATCTTGAAATCTTTCAAGTATATACCCTAAAACCTTTTTATTATATTCATTTTCTTTTTTATCAAAACCGATAAGTGTAATTTCACAAGGGGTTTCAATGTGTCCCGTAAGCATATCCCATAAT
>CAZFPH010000125.1:2260-3289 GCA_964520955.1 uncultured Lachnospiraceae bacterium | reverse complement strand
TTCAATTAAAGTAGCTGCTTTATATTTTGATAATTCCAAATACAAATCTATATTCATTCCCAACAAAAGTATTAACGCAAGTTACAGCTGAAAACGTTCAGATTGGAGTAATATCTCAAATTGTTGAGAATTCACGTGTTGAAATCATCGACCCTATTTGCAGATACACCGCAAATAATACAACATTTGTTAAGGTTAAAGTTAATGATTCAGCTATTGGTTACATTGATTATAGCAATATCATAACACCAAGCAGTTACAAAGATTTTATCGAAACAAATGCTAGTATTAAACAAGACAATACCCTTGTCTATCTAAGCACTGAAGCGGATAGTCCTGTTATTTATAAGTTGAATAAAAATTACAGGGTTCGTATCAACGGTTCAAGGGATACAAAGACTGGATACACGTCTATCACCTTTAACGATGAGTATGGCAATGAATTTAGTGGATATATAATAACCGACACACTAGACACGGATAATTGGTCTACCCTTCAAATAATAGGCTGTGTGCTTATTGCAATAAATATTGGTTTGCTTATCTTAATCTTGCTATTCAAAAAACATAAAATTGGCAACAACGGAACAAAATACCTAAATAGTGAAAAAGAAAATTATAAAAAATAAAAATCCACTACTCAGTGGATTTTTTTATTTTATTTCATCAGCTTTATAGAAAATATATTCATTCATAGCTCTTTCAATCATAGATTTATCACGTTTTAACAGTCTTGATGTTATTGCCTCTTCATAGTCTAAAAATTTAATTTGAATATCGCCGTCATCAAACTCGCCTTTCAGCCCCAAATTGTGTTTTTTGAAGCCTTTAAATTTACAGAAGTAAAAATATTCAACACGATTTGAATCAAAGGTTACACCCTCATAATTAAAGTTTTTAGATGTATGATAATATTTTCCAACAATTTTAATTGGTATAATTTCTGCACCTGTCTCTTCAAAAACCTCTCGCAAAACTGTGTCTCGGATTGATTCATTTTCTTCAACGGTACCACCTGGAATAGAATAC
>CAZFPH010000125.1:0-2250 GCA_964520955.1 uncultured Lachnospiraceae bacterium | reverse complement strand
ATTTGAGTGCAAAAGCAAAATCTGCCCCATTTCATTAATAATGATACCTCTAACTTTTTTGGTGCATTTATTGTTTAAATAATTTTCATAGTATAGTTTTGATTTATCTTCAAAATATTCCTTAGATGCCATAATACATTACCTTTCTAACCAATTATATACCAATTCTAACTATTTGTCAAAAGTAAATATACAGAAAACAATCTACTAAATATCTTGCTTCTCAATCTCTTTTAATAAAATATGGACATCATCAGTTTGCACTGTTGTAACAAAATCAGGAGCTTCAACGAGTAAGTCTGCACTTGTTTGAACTTTTGGGAATGCAATAACTGATTTGATATCTGTGGTGTCAGTTAAGAGCATAATGAGTCTATCTAAGCCAAAAGCAAGACCGCCGTGTGGTGGTGCACCATACTTGAAAGCTTCAATAAAGAAACCAAATAATTCTTTGATTTTTTCTTCACTAAAACCTAATGCTTTAAACATTTTTGATTGCAATTCTTGGTCGTGAATTCTTATGCTTCCTCCGCCAAGTTCATATCCGTCAACAACCAAGTCGTATGCTTTAGCTCTCACCTTTGATGGGTCTGTTAATAAATATTCTACATCTTCGTCCTTTGGGCAAGTGAATGGGTGGTGGCAAGCAACATATCTGCCCTCTTCTTCACTATATTCAAATTGAGGAAAATCAGTAATCCATAATGCATCAATTCTCTTTTTATCTATAAGGTCAAATTTTTCAGCAAGGTGCAATCTAAGTTTTCCAAGTGAAGTCAAAACAGTTTTGTCAGACTTGTCAGCAACAAAGAATACCACGTCGCCTTTTTTGGCATCTGCTCTTTTTAAAATTTCCTGCATTTGTACTTCTGTAAAGAATTTTAGAAGTGGGCTCTTTGGAGTATCTTCCTCAAAGGTGATATAACTCATACCAGGTGCTCCACAGCCTTTAACAAGTGTTACTAGCTTTTCAAGTTCAGTTCTTGATAATTTTTCAAACATTTCCTTACCGCAGATAATTCTAACACTACCACCTTCTTCAACAGCTTTTTTAAATGGCATAAGAGTACAATCTTTTGCTATATCGGAAATATCAACAAGTTCGAGACCAAATCTTGTATCAGGTTTGTCTGTACCAAATCTTCTCATAGACTCAGCGTAAGTAAGTCGTGGAAGTTTTCCGAGATCATAGCCTTTGATTTCTTTAAAAATCTTAACAATTAATTTTTCTAAAATGCTCATAACCTGCTCTTCTTTATCAACAAAAGAAAGTTCCATATCAACTTGTGTAAACTCAGGTTGTCTGTCTGCCCTAAGGTCTTCATCTCTAAAACACTTAGCAATTTGATAATATTTATCAACCCCTGAAATCATCAAAAGTTGTTTATAAATTTGTGGGCTTTGTGGAAGGGCAAAGAATTTATGAGCAAACACTCTGCTTGGCACAAGATAATCCCTCGCTCCTTCAGGTGTAGATTTACCCAAAATTGGGGTTTCAACTTCCAAGAAACCGAGTTCATCAAAATAATCCCTAACCATTTTGCTGACTTTGTGTCTAACATATAATGGCGAGGAAGTTCTTTCTCTTCTAAGGTCTAAGTATCTGTATTTAAGCCTCAATGCGTCAGTTTCAGTTTCTTCGTCTGAAATTTGAAATGGTACTGGCTCACTTGTTGATAAAATTTTCAAGCTTTCAGCTCTAATTTCAATATAACCTGTTTTGCTCTTTGGGTCGATAGTTTCCTCATCTCTTTCAGTTAACTTACCTTTAACGCAAATGCAATATTCAAGTCTTAATTTGTCAACTTTTGCGTAATCATCTTTAAATTTAGATTGGTCAAAAACTACTTGCATTCTACCTGTTCTATCTCTTAGTTCAACAAAAACAAGTCCGCCAAAGTCACGGCGTGCAAGCACCCAACCCATAGCGACAACATCTTTTGCTAAATCTTCTTTTGTAAATTCTCCACAATATTTTGTTCTTTCTAATCCTTCTAATTTATCTAACATAATTGTTCTCCCTATTATATTTTTTATTAATTTATTAAGCATTAAAAAAAGCACATTTGGTTTATTTCCAAATGTGCTTCAAATTTGTTACTTAAAAATTTTAACAATAAAGAAATAACCCATATTTATATGCGTTTAAAGAATTATTATTATTGTTATTATTGATAATTCTTAACATACGAGTTCTCTCCTTTCTTTATTGGCATCATTCTATCACAAATAATGATAGTTGTCAATAGT
>CAZFPH010000124.1:0-3381 GCA_964520955.1 uncultured Lachnospiraceae bacterium | reverse complement strand
TTTTCATACTCTAGCCCTCCCATACTACACCCTAATTATACATTAGTGTAAGAAAATGCTTCAACGAAAAATATACTTTGCTTATCCTTTTGTAAAAATTTAACAAACTTTAAAATTTGGCTAAATTTAGTTTACAGAGTAATAATTTTTTATTTTGTCAACTATTTCGTCAACTATTTGCTCTTTAGATAACCCCCTAACGTCAACAATAATATCCGCAAGATTTTTGATTATGCTATCTTCTCTTTGCTCTAAAACTTTTTGTGTACTACAAAACAATTGTTTTTCAACTTTTGACCTGTATTCTTTTTGTTGCATTTCCTCAAACTCTGTCTTAATTGGCTTTGTTAAAAGCACCACAAAATTGCTGAGTTTTAACCTATAAAACAAGTCAAAACAATTATCTGCAAAACTTATATCCGCAACAAAAACGGCATCGTCAAACTCTATTTCAGATTTTACTATTGACCTAAGTTTTTTTAGCACATACTCTTTGCCCTGACTTTCCAAAACTTCGTCAAGCGTGCGAGGAATATGGTCAAACTCAAAAAGTTCAAGTTCGTCAAAAAGATGCATAGAAAACAAACTAGCAAGCTCACTTGCTATCATTCTTGAAAACTTATAATCGTAACTCACAACTAGTATATTTTGTTTCATAATCTACCCAATTTCGGACATAATTTCGTCTAGATTTTTGTCAAATTCAGACGTTTCGATTTCTTCGCAAATTTGTTTGTAGTTTTTATCTATAGCCATATCATCTTCTTCGAGTTTCTGGACCTTCTTTTCTTTTTCCTCTTCTAACAAATCACTTGCGGTGGCAGAAAATATCACATCACCATAATATTTTCTCAAATAAACCTCCGTGGCAAGCACATTTGCAGGAATACCAATTTTTTTAAGTTGGTCAATGGTTACTGAAAAATTGCTAATTTCATAAGCATTATCTTTTTCAAATAATTCTAAGTTTTGTTTTTTGTCCATTGTCCCTCCTTAGTCATCATCGTGCTTTGTTAGTGAGCTTGAAAGCAGTTTTTCAAGCTCATCTTCTTTTAACTTTTGTTCGTCTTCCTCTTCTTTTTTACGGTTTAATATTTCTTGATTTTTCTTCTGTTCATCTTCCCGTCTTTCAGCTTGTAACTCATCATCTAAGGTCTCTTCC
Organism: uncultured Lachnospiraceae bacterium; assembly: GCA_964520955.1. Taxonomy (GTDB): domain Bacteria; phylum Bacillota; class Clostridia; order Christensenellales; family UBA1242; genus RGIG1681. The sequence goes on along the minus strand of CAZFPH010000124.1, from coordinate 2,219 downwards.
TGCTCAGCAAGAAGATCGGACAACAACTGCATAGCCTCCAAAATATTTTGATCCTCTTTTTCTTTCTCAATACGCAGTTCTTCACTTTCCTGATTTTCGTCTTTAATAACCTCTCCAGCAAGACCATTTGCAAGTATGCCAGTGATTTTTGAATCAGGTATTAGCTCAGATTTGTCATTGCACTTAAGCTTTGAAAAAATCTGGCTGAGTTTTCCAGGATATCTTTCAGCAATCTCTTGCTTAACTTGAACATCGAACATATTTTGAACACCAGCAATGTAATCAACAGCATTTTCTGTGTATTGCTGTTTAAAGCTAAGCAAACTTCCAAGTTCCCTGTTAATTTCACCAATTGTCTTTGTTTTAGATTCCTCAATAACATAAGATGCGATTTCTTTTAACAACCTCTGCTTTAGAGTTGTGTTAATCAAAAGTTCAACAGGGATTGTTGCAACTGAGTAAGGAAAAAGCTGAACAATTTTTGCCAGTTCACTAGAATCAAGTGAAAGAAGCACTGCCTGATTAAACTCATCTTCAAAACTAAGCCTACCCTCTCTAAACAAATAAATTTCGCCGTTAACAAGCTTGTAAACTTCACTGCCCTTAGCATTTAAATTAATATTTACCGAAATTTCAGAGATTTCAGAAAAATATGTTTTTTGAATTTCAGAAAATTCTTTTTTATCAAACTTTTCGTTATAGATACCAGCATCTTTTAGTTTTGCATCAATATATGCAATCCTAGCTTCGTTCCTGTTTATAAGTATCTGAACACGGTTTTTGAGAGCAAAGGTCGAAATCATTGAATTTTCTTTTTCTTTATACAGCTTAGAAAGCCTTGAAATTGAACCTATGTTATTTGAGTTTGAATATTCACTTTCAATAGCTTCAAATTTGCGAAGCAGTCCCAAACATTTCTTTTCAAGACCTACCAAAAGTTTAGCAAGTGCTTTTTTTGAAGTCTCCGCCAATGCTTTGTGCAAAATCAAATCTCTTTCTTCTAAAACCATATCTTCTCCTGATTTTATAATACTTTATTGCTAGCTTTAGTGTCAATCAAAAGTTATGCTTATATTATCTAAAAAAGCAATCTACACCTTTTACTATAGGGTTTTACTGAAAACATCAAAACAATAAAATAAGCACAAATAACGCTTGCAAACATTTCCCAAGACGGATAGCCAACCTTGCTATCTTCATCTTTTTCTTTAACAAAACAAACTTTGCCAGAAACATTAATAAAAGTTATTTCTCCATTGATGTCAGTCCGAAGCAGATAGTCGTTTTCTATTCTTTTTGTCTTTTCAATCCTAAAGATTACCTCACTTGCAGGGTGACCATAATTGTTAAACATTCCAACAGAAAACACAACGAACCTTGGATTGATTAACGACAAAAGTTCCTCGCTTGTGCTGTAACTACTACCGTGATGACCTGCAAGATAAACTGTGACATTTGAAAGCATTTCTCTTTCACTTTCGGAAAGACTTTCAATAAAATCTAATTCTTCAAATCTTGCACTTTTTGATGGATTGCTACTGCCATTTTTGAATGGTGCATCACCAGTAAAAAGATATTTATCATTGCCACAAGAAAATAAAAATATTGCTGAGTTGCTATTTGACTCCGTAACGCCGTAACCTTTTGTTGCATAGCCATTTGTTCTTGTTGTTTCACTCAAATCTAATAATTCATCTCTACAAAGCGGTGCGTAAAATTCAATCAGATAATCTTTTCCGCTAATTTTCAAGCCATCGTAAAACACAGTGACCTCGCTTAAAATTTCTTCGCCATCTTCATAGTAAACCTCAGTGTATGCCCTTCTTAAAAATTCCTTGTAAATTTCTGACGTTACTCTGCTAATTTTACTTTTGCCCTTGGTCTCTGTCATATACATTTGATAAATTTCACCAAGGTCCTCGTATTCATAAATTTCAAACATTTCCGCTGAAGAACCAGTGCCTGCAATTTGGAAAGGTCTTAAAATATTCTTAACTTCAAAGTTATCAAGAATAGTCACGAGTCCGCTTATGTGGTCGGCGTCAGCGTGAGTTGCTATGATATAATCAACAACCTCAACGTTTCTCGCCTTTAAAAATTCTGTAATATGTTCGCCGTAAACTAAATTTCCGCCATCAATTAACACAACCTTGTTATCTGGAAGCCTAATGTATGTGCAATTTCCCTGACCGACATCTAAATATGTTACCTCATAACTC
>CAZFPH010000123.1:0-3390 GCA_964520955.1 uncultured Lachnospiraceae bacterium | reverse complement strand
TCGCCGTCTAGCATTGTTTTGAGTATGATAGTATCAATGTTACCACGAATTAAATCGCTACCAATATTTTGCATTTAGCACATTTCCTTATATTTATTTTACGTAAATAATTATAATATTACTTACTATAATAATAGTATTTATCAAAAAGTTAGTCAAACAAATTCACAAAAATAAGCGGTTAGCGACAAATAAATTAATATATTTGGCAAAAAAAACAAGGTTACTAAAAATTTTTATTAAAAAAAGTACACTTTATGGCATAGTTTAATATATAATAGCGTTGGAGAAAATTATGATAGTTCCTGATTTAATCGAAAGGTCGAATAGAAAAACATTATCTTTATCAGTAATGAAAGATGGGGCGGTTATTGTTAAAGCTCCAATTTCAATGAAAGAAAGCGTGATAAACAAGTTTGTTGAAGAAAAACAAAACTGGATAAAAGAAAAACTTTTAATTGTAAACAAAACAAACGACAAGTTTGATGATATTATAAAATATAAGTCATTTTTGCTTTACGGAAACAAGTATAAACTAGTGCTTTCAGACGTAAAAAAAATTGAAACAACTGACAATTTTGAAATAATTATTCCAAGCAAAACAGAGCCTGATAAAATTTTAAAATTAATGAAAGCTTGGTACAAAAAGGTGGCGAAAAAAATACTCCAAGACCGGCTTAATTTTATTGAGAGCAGGATAAGATTAAAGTCAAATGCAATGAAAATTAACGACAGCAAGGGCAGGTGGGGTTCTTGCAATACAAGGGGTATTATTGCTTTTAACTGGAGAGTTATTATGCTTCCACCAAAAATCATTGACTACGTTATTGTTCACGAACTTTGCCATTTGGTTGAAATGAACCACAGCAAAAAGTTTTGGGGACTTGTGCAGAAATTCTTGCCCAGCTATGCTGAGAGCAAAAACGGAATTAAAGAATACGGATTGCTTCTTTCACTTTTTAGAGATAAATAATTTTGGATAATAAAAAGACAGATTATACTAAGTGGTTTTGCATCATAATAATCTGTCTTTTTGTTTTGCTTATTAGTAATTGTCGCTTTCTGGTCTGCCGGTGAGTTCGCCATAATTTTGCAAACCTTCAAAGTTTTGTTGTCTCATTGCTTCATAGGCAATTATTGCAACTGAGTTTGAAAGATTTAGGCTTCTCGCTTTTTGGTCCATAGGAATTCTAATACATTTGTTGTAATTATGCTTTAAAATATTTTCTGACAAGCCATAACTTTCTTTTCCAAAAACGATAAAACAGCCGTCGGTGTATTTTGCCTCACTGTATATTTTTTGAGACTTTGTGCTTGCATAGAAAAAGTCAGCATCTTTGTTAGCGTCTAAAATTTCTTGGAATGAGTCCACAACTTTAACGTTTGCAAAGTCTTTGTAATCCATTTCAGCACGCCTAAAATGTTTATCGTCTAAAATAAAGCCCAGCGGTTTAACCATATAAAGTGTAGCACCAATCGCTGCACAAGTTCTTACAATATTGCCAGCATTTTGTGGAATTTCTGGCTCGACCAAAACAATGTTAATCATAAATACCTCAAATAAAATTATATTCCATTTTTAATCAGTGTCAACTGACATTTATCGCATCTTGAAAAATTTTAAATTTGTGTTATAATAATAAAAAATGATTGGGGGATTTATGCATAACTACGTGATATCAGATATTCACGGAAACAGCGAAAGGCTTGGTCTGCTTTTGAATTTATTAAGAAATAAACACGCAGACGGAGATTTTGTGTTGCATATAATTGGCGATATTTTCGATAGAGGAGAGTCAAGTTTTAGAGTTTATGAATTATTGATAAAAAATCAAAAAAATATTAATTTGATATTTGGCAATCACGAGCAATTGTTTATGGATTTTATGGAGTCGCCAAAAGAAAATTTTGTATACTGGCAATCGAACTTTGCATTTCCAACAATAAGGTCGTTTGCTGATGAATATTTAGCAAATTTATTTTTAGACGAAAACATTTTTAATGAAAGAAAACTTAGAAATATGTACATTGATGCATACAAGGTTACGCAGGACAAACTTAAACGAATTTTTGGAAACTTTGAGACAAATTCGCCTCAAGCATACATCGACGAATTTAAAGGCACATTTTCAAGCAGAGACCCTCGAAGAATTTCTTCTTATATAAAGCAAGGTATATCAAAAGTTTTGCCACGCCTGTCAATTAAAAATAGAGGGCTTGTTGAAAGCATTACATATTTAATGATGCTTGATAAATTTTGTGATATATATTGCAATTTTGCTTCGCTAAAGACTTATCAAATTGTCGACGACAAATATTTGTTGGTTCACTCAGGGTATGTTTCAAGAAATAAAAAAGAAAACGTTTATGACAATGTTAATCAAGCGTTTTACCTCGATTGTGAAACAAAAGAAGATTTGCCGTTTCAAGATTTTTACCCAATGGTTTGGTCGAGAAGATATGATATTGGTAAAGAAAGAAATGTCGCTCCTAGTGAAAGATTTGACGGATTGATTGTCGTTTTTGGACATACTGTGACCAACAAGTTCAAAAACAATGAATCACTTGCACCAATTGTCACTTACGATGAACAAAACAGAATTGCAAGCATTGGCGTTGATGGCAAAAATTTCGACGAATTATCAGGGCAAATGAACTGTTTGTGCCTTGACGACTTGAGTATGATTTTAATTAGTGGTTCAAATAAAGTTCACAAAACCGACCCAAGCACAAAATCCCTCACCGTTAAAGTTATCGAATCCCTCCCACAAAACAAATTGTTTAGTCAAATGGATTAGTTTTGTTTCTTAAAAACACCTCAAACCTTGATTTTAAAAGATGCCAAAGTTATTTTTTAAAAACTATTGAATAGGGAAGTGAAGTGTGTTATAATGGTGAGGTAGAGGGAAAACAATGAGAAACACAGCATTTACAGATATTATTTTTAATTGGGACAAAATGTCTATTAATAAAAAACTGCAGAGGTTGCAAGATTTTGAAAATATGGTTGCAAGGTTTCAAGGACGCAAGCCAAGAATAGTTACAAACAAACCAAATTCAAAAGTAGTATCGCAAATAACAAAAGATAGAACGCCAGAAGCATATTTTTGCAGAGATAATTCGAACAAAATATGTATTCTTGATTTAAAAATTTCTGCGATTGATGCCTTAAAAAACGTAATTCACGAAGGTTTTCACGCTTATATCTATGATTTTATTACAGGAAAAATACCGAGCATAAAGCTATATTCAAAAGTTGACAATGAAAGATTTTACATTGAAGAAGAGAATTTGCCTGCAATCATTGAAGAATTTGAAGAGAGAAAAATGATGCCATTATTTGACTCGTTTTATATAGAAGAGAAACTTAATTATGAAGAAGATTCTCTA
>CAZFPH010000122.1:0-3401 GCA_964520955.1 uncultured Lachnospiraceae bacterium | reverse complement strand
AAGAGATACAGTGCTTTGTGTGAGTGAAGAAAGCTCTATTTTAGTTTTTTCAGCAGCTTCTTTAAGTCTTTGCATTGCCATTTTATCTTTAGAAAGGTCAATGCCGTCGCTCTTTTTAAATTCGTCAACAAGGTAGTTAATGATAACTTCGTCAAAGTTGTCACCACCAAGTTTTGTGTTACCACCAGTTGCAAGAACTTGGAAAACGCCATCAGCAATTTCAAGCACTGAAATATCGAATGTGCCACCGCCAAGGTCGTATACTAAGATTTTTTGACCATCTTGGTCTTGAACCTTGTCAAGTCCGTAAGCAAGAGCCGCAGCTGTTGGCTCGTTAATAATTCTCTTTACGTCAAGACCAGCAATCTTACCTGCGTCTTTTGTTGCTTGACGTTGTGAGTCATTAAAGTATGCAGGAACTGTGATAACAGCTTCTGTAACTGTTTCACCCAAATATTTTTCAGCGTCATTTTTAAGTTTAGTAAGAATCATTGCTGAAATTTCTGGTGGAGTGTAAGTTTTTCCGCCAGCTGTAACTGTTGCATTTTCACCCATTTTTGATTTGATTGAACGAATTGTGTTTTCTGGGTTTGCAACGGCTTGTCTTTTTGCAACTTGACCAACAAGTCTCTCACCATCTTTAGTAAAACCAACAACAGATGGTGTTGTTCTGCTACCCTCTGTGTTTGTGATAACTGTTGGTTCGCCACCCTCCATAATTGCTACGCAAGAGTTGGTTGTGCCAAGGTCAATACCAATAATTTTTCCCATAATATAAGCTCCTTTATTTTGCAGAGATTTCTCTGTGTTTTATAATTTAATTTTGTGCATATCTTTTATGCTGAAAGCCCTAAGATTAGATTATATAGTCTACAAATTTAGTTTAGTTTGTAGACGCTTACAGTTGCTGGTCTAATAACCTGTTTAGAATCAGCAAACATATAGCCTTTTTGATAAATTACTGCAATTTTGCCATCAAGTGATTCATCTTCTGTTGGCTCAGTTGAAATGCAGTTATGAAGTTTTGGATTAAGTTCTTCATTTTTTGGATTGATTTCAACTAGTCCTAGGTCTGTTAGAACTGCTTTTAGTGATGAATAAATCATCGCAAAACCTCTCATAACATCTGGTACAACTTGAGCAAGTGCTTGGTCGAAGTTATCAAGGATTGGAAGGATTTGTTTTGCAACACTTTCGGCGGCTTTTGTTTTTGCTTCAGCTTCAATGTTTTTGTTACGTTCTTTAAATCTTTCAAAATCTTTTTTTGTTTCGTCAACTTGTGTTTTGTAGTATGAAGCAGTGCTAAGATAACTTGTTGCAGTCTTTTTTTCTTGTTCAAGTTCTGCTTTTAGTTTTTCAATATGTGCCTCGAGTTCCTTGCATTTTCCCTTGCCTTCTTTTTTGCAGTCTTCTTTCTTTTCAGGACACTCTTCTTGTTTTTCGCATTTTTCTTTTTTTGTTTCGTCCATTACTTATCTCCTTCATTTTTCAAGGTTTCTTCTATAGCACTTGCAACTTCTTTTAAAACTGAAACTGCTTTTGGATAATCCATACGCATTGGACCAATTACGCCTGCAGTAATTTTGTTTGTTCCACCAATATTGCATGAAACGGTAACCACTGAGCAGTCCGCAAGGTCACTGTCATCACTACCAATGTTTATTGAAAGTTCCAAGTCGTTTCCTGATGTTATTATTGGAAGTATCTTATCTGTGTCGTCAAGAGCCATAACAGTTTTTTTGAGTTTTTCAATATCGTTGAATTCAGGATATTCCATAAACTTCTCTTTTCCTGAAATTGTTACATCTCCTAATAGATTGTTCTGGCTTGACTGGATAACATCTAGCACCCTGTCAAAAACGACTTTGTATTTTTTGAGTTCGCTGGTTACCATTTTGTCTCGAATTTCTTTGCTCTTCATTAGCGAGATTGGCTTGCCGATAAATAGCTCTCTCAAAATATCACTAGCAGCTTTGAGGTCTTCTTCTGAATTTGTTCCAAGATTTGCAAGTTCATTAATAACATTATCCGCTGTTACAACAACAACGAGCTGTGTTGAATTGCTAACAGGATAAAGTTTTATGTCTTTTATTTCAGAATCCTCAATAGAACCTGTGTAGACAATTGAAGCATAGTTTGTTGCGTTTGTGATTATTTTTGCCGAGCGTTCAATAATATCTTTTATGCTGACAAGCTTATTTGCAAAATTTGACTTGATAATTTCTCTTTCTTTAGGCGTGAGTTTTCTTTCCCTCATAAGTTCGCTAATATACTTTTCATAGCCCTCTTTTGTTGGAACTCTGCCTGATGATGTGTGGAGATGCGTTAAATATCCCATTTCCTCAAGTGCGTTAAGTTCGTTCCTGATTGTTGCTGAACTTAGTTTTGGTAAGTACTCTTCCTGAAGCTGTTTGCTTGATACTGCATCAGCTGATTTGCTCTTAACATTGGTTTCAATAACTGCACTTAAAATCTTTTTCTTTCTTTCGCTTAAATCCATTTGAACCTCTATCTTAAGTATACTCAAGTTTTGCAAATTTTATTCAGATTTTTAGCAATCAAACATTTTGAGTGCTAACAGTGTATATATTATTACTGCTAAAACGTTTTGTCAACTATTTTGTGACAAAAAAAATAAAAAAAACAGGCAGAAATCTGCCTGTTTTTTTTTGTTTTAGCAAACGAGTTCTAGTATGATTTTGTTTAATACAAGAAAACCTTTGTCGGTGCAAACAAGTTTATTATCTTTTGTTAGTATCAAATAACCAGCTTTTATCAGTATTGCAAGTTTGTCTTTATTTTTAACTAAAAAGTTTTCGCCAAACTCTTCTCTGTATGCGTCAAGGTCCAATCCGTTGGCTGTTCTAAGTGAAAGCATAACAGCCTCTTCTTTTTGCTCGTCTTTTGAAAGACTTTTTGATAGTGAAATAGGAATTTCCTGAGTGGTTTCAAGTTTTGCAACATATTCAGAAATGTTTTCGGTGTTTGCAAATCTAGTACCCTCAATGTATGAATGAGCTGCAAGCCCCATTCCAAGATAGTCTCTTCTGCTCCAGTAAGTTTTGTTATGCACGGATTCAAACGTTGGCTTTGCAAAGTTAGAAAACTCGTATCTGTTATAGCCATTTTTCTTTAATGTATCATAAATATAGTTATACATTTCAATAACAAGGTCTTCATCTGGTAGTCCTGCCATTCCATTGTCTACCAAAGTCTTAAGTTTAGTATTATCCTCTACCGATAGCATATATGCAGAAATATGAGGAATGTTGTGCTTTAACAAATATGTTACAGCGTCTTTAACATCGGTTAGTTTTTGGTTTGGATAGCCAATGATTAAATCTGCACTAATGTTTTTAATGCCCTCTTCCTGAATATAAGTAATAACTTTATTAAAATCA
>CAZFPH010000121.1:0-3428 GCA_964520955.1 uncultured Lachnospiraceae bacterium | reverse complement strand
GATGACCCCACTAAACTCTACCATTCTAAACGTTGTTTTATGCCTTGCAGGCGGTGCAATGTTCAGCATTGGACTTGGCGTGGTTAGCAAAGTTATACTAAGCAAAACAAGTTTGGTATAACCCACTTTTCATAAAAGCCCACTAGCAAATTACTTCACTAATTCCCTTCCTAATAAAACACTGAATTTTTTCAGTGTTTTTTACTGAAAAAAATCTTTAATGTAACACTAAAATCTTCTCCACTTACCTAAAACTGCCCTCTATTGACATCATTAATCTTTTATGATATAATAACTATAATGTTAATTATGTGGTAATTACCGCATTAGGAGTATTATGAAAAACACTTTCATTAAAAATAAACCAACTGAGGATATTTTGAGTCTTATAAAGCAAGACCCAGAATTGCTCGACAAATTAAACGTCGACGAGCTTGAATTTATTAACGAATACTTAAAAGACTATGAAAACTATCTTAAGCAAAAAAAAGGAGATGTGTAATGTACAAAACAATAAGAAAAATCCAAGACGATATAATTAATATGCGTTCTTTAGACGAAATCAAAAATTATATGGACCAGTCTAACACAACAAAGTGGAACCTTTTGATTGCTATGCAAAATTTACAACATCGTCTTGTGTCTGCTCCTTACCTATCAAGGTTATTTGAAGAGGTTATAAATTCCGATTTATTTTCAGCTGAGGAGTTGTATCAAAAATTTGTTACAAGCGACGAAGAATACGAAAAGTGGTTTTCCACACCAAAAATTTCTATTATTCTTGAAAAAATAAAATCTTACATACACTGGCAAGACATAACAGACGTTGATGAGCTAATAAATTACATAAATAAACTACTAACAAAAGAAAAAGGATTCTTAGAATGTGTTAAGTATTTTGAAACACATAACGAAAATGTTTACAGAGAACTAATTAAACAAAGACCCGCTATGTTCTACATAAAGAATCACTCGGACGATGAACTTTTTGCGTCGTCAAAAATTCTTTTAACCTATATAAATTCAAAGCTCGATGAAGAGACCAAAAATATTTCTCATTCTAGTCAAGACCTTGATTATGGTTATGGTTCAATTTTTAAAGAAAGATACAAAACCTTTCTAAAATTATGTATGATTTCACCAGAAAGTTCAATGCTCACGCTTAAAAAATTAATAACAACTAAACTTGTAACCCTAAAAGATGTAAAAGAAGTGTGCACGCCTGAGCAAATAAAGGAACTTCCAACCGACGTAAAACTAACTCTAAAAAATTATGAAAATGTTTGGAGAATTCACTCAAAACCAGAGCTTGTTTTTTATAATGCACCTGAAGGAAAAGAGTGGTATGTTTTTGAATATTTTGCCGTAAACAACCCTGTTATGATGAGAAGACTCGCAAACCTAAAATTAAGAGACTGCCCATACTCAAGAAAAGCTATTGTTGAAAGGTATAGCAGATATAAAAAAGAAACACTTCCACCAGCACTCAGAGATTATATTGAAGAATCTATTAACCTTCAAAACATCCAAAAGGAAAATGGAAAACGTACCGCTGAAATGCTCAAAGCAGAATCTGAGCAGAGAAAAAAGCAATGGCTTAATGCTAAAGGCGAACTTATTCAATTTTTTGCACTCAAAGATGGCATTCCTTTCACAACAAAGCAAGAATATTACGATGTTGCTGACTTTTTCAAAAGTACAGGTCTTTCAGCATCTGCCTTTTGCCACAAGTATCAAATTGAGGATATTGATGGCTTTAGATTAATGCTTAATAAAGTTGCAGAAGATATTCCAGAATTTGCGAAATTTTACGAAGAATTTTCAGCCAATCAAAGAAAGGATTTTGTAATCACTTGTCGTGATAGTATTATTGGTATTGTAAATGACGAAACCCCTATCTCGACTATTATCCAAAATTCGTCATCATCGCAAAACCTTTCAAAAATGATTGAAATTTCTGAAAGTTTATTTGATGACCCATCAATTGTTGAACAATTTGTGCAAAAAATAATTGCATACTATCATTCACGACTTAACTCTTATAATCTTGCATCAAATAATCTTGACGATGTCAATAATATGCTCTCGTTCAAAGAAATCTTATATTTTATTGAGCCAGAAACACTCAAAAAACTTAACAGCAATGTAAATGTCGACCTTTACAGAGAATTTTCAAAAGCAATTGAAAAAGTAAAAGACAAATTGCCTGAAGAGTCAAGAAAATTATTATATTCATCAAGGGACAGCATAAGAGTAAAAATTAAGCCTTATGCAAGTACTTTTGATAGATACTTACTTTTAAACAGCAATACCCAGCTCGCACTTGACGACGGCTCACTCGTAGACATCTCTAACGATATAATTGATATGGCTAATTGTTACGCTACTAGCCACGGTTTATTTAAAGCGACCTCGGCTATGAATAAAATTATAATGGCTATTGCTGATGGACGAATTCAAAACCAAGAAGAAACAGCTTTATACAAACAGCAACTAAAAGAACAAATAGCCGAGCGTATGCAAAACTGCGAAAGACTAGAAATGGTTGTTGCAAACGCAAGACAAAAATCATCGCAATAAAAAGAGTTATTAAAACTCTTTTTATTATGCAAAAATTAAAGAGTATCGAGCATTTTCTTTTAAACTCTACGGATAGTGGGAGTAATTTTTTAAAGCTCTATGGTATAATAGACATTGTAAAGGAGGCTAATATGGATTTATCTAAAAACGGAAAATTTATTCAAGATTGTAGAAAAGCTAAAAAACTAACTCAATCCGAGCTTGCACAAAAAATATTTGTTAGCGAAAAGACAATTTCAAAATGGGAGTGTGGTAAAGGATTTCCTGACACAACCCTTATGCTTCCCCTCTGCGAAGCTTTGAGTATAACTGCCAACGAACTACTTTCTGGAAAACTACTACCAGGCGACAGAGAGTATCGTGAAACCGCCGAGCAGAACTTAATCAGGCTCAAAAATTTGCAGGAAACAAACAGCAAACATCTGCTTACCATAGAATGGATTTTGGTTTGGTTTTCGGTGATTATACTACTAGCTTGCACAATTATCCCTTCCTATGTTTCAATGGCTTTAGTTTGGAAGATTGTGATTATTGTTTTTGGCTGTTTGAATGCGTTTGCAGGATTTTATTTTTCGATATTAATTGAAACCAAAGCAGGTTTTTACGTATGTGAAAATTGCCATAATAAATATATCCCAAAATACAAACAAGTTCTATGGGCTATGCATATTGGCAGAACAAGATATATGAAATGTCCAAAATGCGGAAAACACACCTGGAACAAAAAATCAACAAATAGCGATTAATATTAAAATTTAAAAAAATATAAAATTTTTTAATTAAATTTATTGACAAAGACAAACCAATTTGATATTATATAGGAGCATTTTGATTTAAGTGCACTATAT
>CAZFPH010000120.1:0-3445 GCA_964520955.1 uncultured Lachnospiraceae bacterium | reverse complement strand
GTGCAGATGCTTCAGCTGTTGTGTTTGACGCAATATCTTCAGCAAAAGCAAAAGGTGCTGATGTGATTTTGATTGACACAGCAGGTCGTCTTCACAACAAAGTCAATTTGATGGAAGAACTCAAAAAAATTGGCAAAGTTGTTTCACGTGAATATCCAGAAGCTGAGTATCACAAACTTATTATTGTTGATGGCACAACTGGTCAAAACGCAATGAGTCAAGTTGAACTATTTAACGAAGCGGTTGAACTTACTGATATTGTTGTTACAAAACTTGACGGCACAAGCAAAGCAGGATTTTTGGTTCAGCTTGCAAATGATTATGATTTTGCAATAAGGTACGTTGGCGTTGGTGAAACTGCTGAAGATTTACTCGACTTTGATGCTGACGATTTTGTTGATGCTATTTTTGAGTAAATTTACCCAGCTAGGTTTTAGTGGAAAATGTTACTAAATTTTTGTGATAAGTTCGTCGCAAATAGTGTTTAGCACAGGGAGATTATGATAAAGTCATTTTTTAAAATAATGTTTAGTTCAAGTTTTAGGCAGGCTTGGATGAAGAGGTATGAAAAATACGGCACATTCCGCAAAATCTTAATACTGCTAATTATGACAATGCTCACAGCTGGTTCAATTATCTGTGCGGTTTGGTCAATTGGCTTGTACTCAGATAATGTAGTGTTGGGTATTGTTACATCTATTGTGTTTATTGCACTTGCGGTGGTTGATTTTGAGTTTTGTATGCTCTATAGCATGACAGCTTTTAGAATGGCAAGGCACGGAACTGTGTCGCTAATGAAAAAGAAAGAAGAACCAAAGCCTGAAGAGACCGAGATTCCAGAATCTGAAGCATCTGAAAAAGTAAACAATTCGGCTGAGCAAAAACCTAAAAAGAATAAAATCTTAGACTATATGATTGGATTTTTGGGTGTCATTTTTGGGCTTGGCGTTATTGTTGTTTTAGTTGTGCTAATTTATACTGCAATTAAAAGATAAGTAAGTATCAATAAACGAATAATGAATATATTTTAATCAGTGGGTTTCCACTGATTTTTTGTGTTACAATTTCACAAACATTGTATTCTTGATTGACAAATTCTCACGGGGGGGGGGTATACTTGTTTTAAAGAATAATTTTTTAAAGGAGAGTATTATGAAAAAGAAAGTTTTAAATTTCTTGATAGCAATCTGCTTGATTTTGCCTTGCTTATTTTCTCTTTCTGCCTGTGGAAATAAGGACAAAGGCGATGCAAAAGTAACAAGTATTGCTGTTGAACTAGTTTCTACTGAATATACTATGACAGATAACGCCATAACCATTCCTTATGGTACAAGTGTTGAATTGGATTCAACTGACTTTAAAGTAACCGCAAAATGGGATAATGGTAAATCAAGTGTAATTTCAAAAAAGACTGATACAACTGATGGTTACACGTTTGCGTCAACAATTCCTGTTGCAGATATCACACCAAGAGGAGAGTACAAAGTTACTTTCGCTCACGCTGATATCGAGGATAAGGTTGAAATAACTGTAAACGTTGTTAAAGCTGACGTTGATATGAGTGGCGTTACTTACACAAATTCATTCACTTACGATAAAACAACAAAAACAGTGGAGTTAACAGGATTACCTACTGGTGTGACTGTTCAATATGAAGGAACAACACAGGCTACAAACGTTGGTGAATATACAGCCATAGCAAAATTTACTTATTCAGATGCTGAAAATTACAATGCAATTCCTGATATGACACTATCTTGGAAGATTGAAAAAGCTGATATTACTATCACAAGTTTTGCTATGCAAACATTCACTTATGATGGAACTCAAAAAACTGCAACTATTGTGGGTTCATTGCCAGAAGGTGTAACTGCAACAATATCAGGTGATGGAAAAACTGCTATAAACGCTGGCACATACGATGTTGTGGTATCTTTTGAATATACAGGTTCAGATAAAGATAACTACAATGCAATTGCTGATTTGGATTATAGATGGACAATTACTCCTGCAAAAATTACAAACTTTGGAAGTGCTGTATTAAAAGAAGCCTATGACTTTACTTATGATGGATCTGAGCATGCTGTGGAATTGGATTTTACAGGTCTTGATGCAAGCAAAGTAAGAGTTGTAAATCAAATTGGATTAGTGGCAACAACTGCAGGTTTATATGTAGTTGATGTTGAACTAGAGTATATTGGAACAGATACCAATTACACAGACCCAGATAATATTTCTGTAGATTGGGAAATTAAAAAAGCACCTTTAACAATTACTGCTAAAAATAAAACAATCACTTATGGAGACGAGGCTTCAAATGATGGTGTAAATTATGGTACTTTTGCAACAGGTGATGATGAAAGCGTTCTATTGGGTACACTTGCTTTTGTTTATGAAAATTATGAAGTAGGTAGTGATGCTGGAAGTTACGATATCGTTCCTAGCGGTTTAACATCTCAAAACTATGAAATTAGTTTTGTTAACGGAGAACTTACTGTTCAAAAGAAAGATTTAGTGGTAAAAGCAAAAGATGTTACTATTGAGTATAACGAAGAGGCAACAGACAATGGAGTTGAGGTTACTGGTCTTGTTGCTGGTGATGTTTTTTCAGAACTTGGAACTGTTAGCTATGACTTTGACGGATATACTGCTGGTGGGGTTTCTAAAAAATATGTAATCACGCCATCTGGTTTAGTTAGCGACAATTACAACTTTGAATATCAAACTGGAACATTAAAAGTTAAAGCACAGATAAGTGGAGTCATCGTAAGCTGGCAGGATTTTGAAGGTAATAGTGTTGAAAGGGGTGATGTTACAAACCTCCCAGTAAATACTGTTGTAACAGGCATAGAGGCTGTAAGTAACACAACAGGTGAAACTCCAACTTACTACTCAAGTGCTAAGCTATTTAATTCAGTTACTATGAAAGAAATTGACTTCACAGACTTGCAATCTTATTCAGGTGAGTTAATTTATGCAGTTGTTAATGACGAAGATGGCGACGAGCTAGTAAGTAGTGTATTTGCTATTAATTACATTTTTAACAATGGCACTATTAATTTCCCAGTCAAAGCAACAACTGATAAATATGTGGTTAACGCTG
Source organism: uncultured Lachnospiraceae bacterium (assembly GCA_964520955.1). GTDB lineage: Bacteria > Bacillota > Clostridia > Christensenellales > UBA1242 > RGIG1681. Next base: position 342 of record CAZFPH010000120.1, on the reverse strand, counting down.
GTTCTGCTGATACATTCTCAGTTCCATTCACAAACAAAAATGCAAACTTAACAATAACAAGCAAGATAGATGGACAAGACAGCATTTTTTTAACAGAAGATATTACAAATGCTGAGTATAGGCTTGAAATTGTTTGTGGTGGCAATACATACTGCTTTGCAACAACAATAACAATTGTTAAATCTGTTGAAGTGGAAGAGGTTGTTGAGAATGTAAGCGATGTTCGCTTAACAAACTCAGAGGTTGGCACAGAATACGAAATTAATGCCACTGAACTAGTGGTTGACTTAACAAGTACATACAATGCAAGTAATATTTCAGAATTTGAATCAGAACTTGAAA
>CAZFPH010000119.1:0-3574 GCA_964520955.1 uncultured Lachnospiraceae bacterium | reverse complement strand
ATGGGTTCGTATCCATAAGGTAGTTTTACCTGCAGCTGAAAGAACAGCAAAAATCAGAGAAGAACAAGCAGAACAAATTGCTCAGGCAAAGACTAGAACAGAAGAAGCTAACAAAAGATACGAAGCTGCAAAAGTTCCACCAAGAAAAAAATAATTTAATAATCTAAAAAACAATCCAAGGTATTATTTAAAAATTATTTAACTATATTTAATAAAACACACCAATTAAGGTGTGTTTTGTTTTGTGCAAAGTAAGAATCACACTCTGCTAAGTTAAAAATATTTTAATATAATCTAAGCAAAATTTATCACTAGGATATATTTTGTTGACAAGTCAACAACTCTATGATATAGTTAACTTGTTGATTTATCAACAAGTTTGAGAAAAAACTTCCTTCTATTCTCAAACCCCTAATTAAAGCCAAAATTCTTATATTTTCTTTGAATGCTGGCTTTTTTATTGATTATTTATCAAAATTTTATTTATGGAGAAAATTAAATGATTAAACTAATGATAGACTCTGGTTCAGATATTAGCAAAAAAGAAGCAGAAAAATATGGTGCAATACTTGTGCCAATTGAAGTTAGGTTTGGAGATGAAGAACTTTTGGACGGAATTGATATACTTCCAGCCACCTTTTATGATAAACTAGTATCATCAAAAGAATTACCACAAACCAGTCTTATTAACGAATTTAGATGGGAGGAATCTTTCAGGGAAGCTACCGCTGACGGCTCAGATCTTGTTGTAATCACCCTATCATCAAAACTTTCAGGCACATATAACGCCGCTGTTGAGGCGTCTAAAAAGTTCGGCGACAAGATTCATGTGGTCGACAGCCTTAGTGCAGCAATTGGTGAAAGACTACTCCTTGAATACGCAATCACACTTTTAAACGAAAATTTTGGTGCTATTGAAATAGCAGAAAAATTAAATGAGGTAAAACTAAACCTCAAAATTTATGCCGTGCTTGACACACTAAAATACCTGAAAAAAGGTGGCCGAATTTCAGCAACAACTGCCTTTGTTGGCGAAATGCTTTCAATCAAGCCAATAGTTTCTGTTATTGATGGTGAGGTTAAGCTTGTGGGCAAAGCAAGAGGATTAAAAAACGGAAACAAAGAACTTGCAACCTTTATCAAGGCAAATGATGGTTTTGATTTTTCAATGCCTTACGGATTAATTTACTCTGGAAATGAAGACTATAACCTTAGAAAGTTTATTGAGGATAATGCAAGCATTTGGATTGAAAACTCTAAGAATATCGATACTTACCAAATTGGTTGTACCATTGGAACTCACGTTGGTCCAGGTGCTTATGGTGTTGCTTTTTTTAGACAATAAGGAGAATTTATGAACATTTTCAAAAAAATATATTGTAGAACTTTTCAAACAATATTTAAAATTGCTCTGCCTTTCTTACCATACAGAGAACCTGAAATTTTAAGTACTAATACAGATGTTGTTGAGATTTTAAAAGCAAATAATACAACAAGTGTGCTTTTTGTGACTGATAAAGGATTGAATAGTCTGGGGCTCACAAAATCTTTGGAAGATGAAATTTTGAAACACAATATAAAGCTTTCAATTTTTGACGAAGTTGTTCCAAATCCAACATCTGATAATGTTGAAAAAGCCTTAATACAATATAAAAAAGACAGTTGCTCAGCAATCGTTGCCTTCGGTGGTGGCTCTGTTATGGATTGTGCAAAAGCCACAGGAGCTCGCGTAGTGCACCCAAAGAAATCGCTCTCACAAATGAAGGGACTTTTGAAGGTTACAAAAAGACTACCTCTTTTTATTGCAGTGCCAACAACCGCAGGAACTGGTAGCGAAACCACTCTCGCCGCCGTTATCACTGACAGCAAAACAAGGCACAAATACGCTATCAATTCTTTTCCACTGATTCCACACTATACCCTTTTAAATGCTGAACTTACGGCGGGGCTTCCAAAGCACATAACATCAACAACTGGTATGGACGCACTCACCCACGCTATTGAGGCTTATATTGGCAGAAGCACAACTAAACAAACTAGAGCTTGTGCAAAAAAAGCTGTCAAATTAATCTTTGAAAACCTTCTAGAGGTTTATAATAATGGGTCAAACTTAGAAGCTCGCCAAAATATGCTCGTTGCGTCTTATAACGCAGGACTAGCTTTCACAAAATCTTATGTTGGCTATGTTCACGCAATTGCACACTCGCTTGGTGGAAAATATAACATTGCTCACGGCAAAGCAAATGCCGTAATTTTACCATATGTTTTGAAGCATTACGGAAAGACTATATACAAAAAGCTTCACGAACTTGGCGTTTATGCAGGGCTTTTTGATAAGTCCATTTCAAAAGAAGAGGGTGCAAAAATTTTCATTGAGCACATTGAAAAGATGAATAAGTTAATGAATATTGGCACTCAAATTCCAGAAATTGAAGAAATGGATATCGAAGCTTTGGCAAGAACTGCCGAGCACGAAGCAAATCCACTATACCCTGTTCCAGTGCTATACACTGCAAAACAGCTCGAAAAAATCTATCACGAGGTAAAAAATGGATAAGGAAAAACTCTTGCAACGAATTCAAAAGCAAAAAGACGGTTTAATTACTAGCCCTTTAAAAAGCTATAAATATCGAATTGACATCTTAAAAAAACTCAAGAAAAATATAATAAAAATGCAACCAGAAATTGCTGAAGCATTAAAGTTTGACCTCAATAAATCCGAAACCGAGGCTTATATGTGCGAAATTGGAATGGTTCTCAGCGAACTTAATTTTATGATTAAACACTGCAAAAAATTCGCAAAACCTAAAAAAGTAACAAGTCCACTCGCACAGTTCCCGTCAAAGAGTTACCAAGTGCCTTGTGCTTATGGTCAGGTTTTAATAATCAGCCCTTGGAACTATCCTTTTATGCTTTCACTTGACCCTGTAATTGACGCTATTTCTGCTGGCAACAGCATTGTTTTAAAACCTAGCGAAACTTCTAAACACACTCAAAAAGTTATTGAAAAACTTGTAAAAGAAACTTTCACAAACGACGAAGTTATAACTGTTATGGGTGGCAGAAACGAATGTGAATTTCTTCTTGAACAAGACTGGGATTACATTTTCTTTACTGGTAGCACAAGGGTCGGCAAAATCGTTATGCAAAAAGCAAGCGAACACTTCACGCCTGTAACACTTGAAATGGGTGGCAAAAGCCCTTGCATTGTTGACGAAACAGCAAATATCGAACTCTCAGCAAAACGAATCATTTTTGGTAAACTTTTAAACTGTGGTCAAACTTGCGTTGCACCTGACTACATTTACTGCTCAAGCAAAATCAAAGACCAACTTGTCAGTGAACTCAAAAAGCAAATCATTGCCCAGTACGGCACCGACCCAATCAAAAATGAAAGCTACCCGAAAATGATTAATGAAAAACAATTTGATTCAATGCTTGAATTAATTGACGAAAAAAACTGCATTTTTGGTGGAAAATCTATTAAAAAACTATTAAAAATCGAACCAACTATCGTAAATGCCACTTTTAACGATAAACGTATGCAAAACGAAATTTTTGGACCAATTCTTCC
>CAZFPH010000118.1:2554-3580 GCA_964520955.1 uncultured Lachnospiraceae bacterium | reverse complement strand
ATGCCAAGGTCCATAAGTGCACCAACGTACTCAGGTCGACTATAGAGAGTTGCCTTGATAAATGGCTCTTTTATATAGTCTATTTTGTCAGGCTCTGGCATATCAGTTGGGTTTGAAATCATTTTGATATCGCCGTTTTTCATAGTAACTTCATAAGTAACGCTTGGCATTGTGGTAATAACATCAAGATTGTATTCTCTTTCTAGTCTTTCGCTGATGATTTCTAGGTGCAAAAGCCCCAAAAATCCACATCTGAAGCCGTAGCCAAGTGCCGACGATGTTTCAGGTGTATAGACAAGACTTGCATCAGATAACTTAATTTTTTCAAGTGCATCTTTGAGTGCGTTATACTTATCGCCATCAATTGGAAAGATTCCAGAGTAAACAACAGGCTGAATATTTCTATATCCAGGAAGTGGTTCAGACTCCCTGCCTTGCTCTGTGATTGTGTCACCAACGCTAATATCAGATACGGTTTTTATGCTTGCACTAATGTATCCAACATCGCCTGCAGAAAGTTCTTCAGTGCGTTCAAGTTTTGGATTGAACTTACCAACCTCAACAACTTCAAACTCTTTACCTGTTTGAATCATCTTGATTTTTGTACCAGTTTTAACAACACCATTTTTTATTCTAACAAGGCAAACTGCACCCTTGTAGTTGTCATAATAACTATCAAAAATAAGTGCTTGAAGTGGTTCGTCAGTATTTCCTTTTGGTGGTGGAACAATTTCAATAATTTTATCTAGTACATCGGTAATGTTAAGTCCAGTCTTTGCTGAAATGCAAGGAGCATCATCAGCTGGTATGCCGATAATGCTTTCAATTTCTTTTTTTGCTTCTTCAGGTCTAGCAGATGGCAAATCCATTTTGTTAATAACAGGAATAACCTCAAGGTCGTTTTCAAAAGCAAGATAAAAATTTGCAAGTGTTTGTGCTTGCACGCCTTGTGTTGCATCAACAATAAGCAGTGCTCCCTCGCAGGCAGCAAGCGACCTTGAAACTTCATAAGTAAAGTCAACGTGC
>CAZFPH010000118.1:0-2544 GCA_964520955.1 uncultured Lachnospiraceae bacterium | reverse complement strand
AACGTGCCCAGGTGTATCTATAAGGTTCAAGATATACTCTTGTCCGTCTTTTGTGTATTTCATTGTGACTGGGGTGAGTTTTATGGTTATGCCCCTTTCACGTTCAATATCCATAGAATCAAGTAATTGCTCTTTGCTGTCACGCTTTGCAACCGTGCCAGTAACCTCCATAAGCCTGTCAGCAAGAGTGCTTTTGCCATGGTCAATGTGAGCAATAATTGAGAAATTTCTAATATTATCTAGTTTCTTTTCCATATTTTCCCTCAAAGATATTCTAAACTAAACTCAAAGATAAATCAATCATAAGGAGTAAAATTTACACATAAAATGTAATAATTCCCTTCAATTGTAAAATTTAAAGCTATTTAACATTGACAACAAATAAAAATAATTGTATACTAAAAAAGCATAAGTGAGAAATCACTATTTTTATTGAGTCCCTAAAATGGAGATATTTATGAATATTTTTGATACATGGATAGCAACTACACCTATCGCTCACAGGGGTTTGTTTACTGATAAAATCCCTGAGAATTCATTAGCTGCTTTCAAAAATGCAATTAAAAATAAATTGCCAATTGAATTAGATGTTGCCTGCCTTGCTGATGGCACACCTGTTGTGTTTCGTGATGAAAAACTTGCTCGTATGACAGGTAAAGATGGCTTCATATCAAACTGTGAATATAAAGACATTCAAAAGCTTACTCTTGCTGGAACAAAGGAAAAAATCCCAACACTAAGAGAAGCTCTTGATGTTATCGATGGCAAAGTGCCAGTTTTGATTGAAATTAAAAACTACGGCAAAGTTGGTATTGTTGAAAAGGCTGTTTGGAAAGAACTTCAAGGTTACAAAGGTGACTATGCAATCGAGTCATTTAACCCATACACTCTTGAATGGTTTAAGAATAACGCTCCAAGAGTAAAGCGTGGTCAAGTTGCTTGTTTCTTTAAAGATAAAGAAATCACAGGTGTTAGAAAGTTCGCTTTAAAACGTATGTTATTAAACAAAAAGATAAGTGAGCCAAACTTTATTGTTTACTGCTCTGACGATATGCCAAACAAGTATACCAAAAAATATTTTGGTAAAATGCCAGTACTCGTTTACACAATCAAGAATGCCGAGGAAGAAGCAAGACTAAAAGATTATTGCAATAACATCATTTTTGATAGTTATGTGCCAACAGCTTTAGCAGACAAAATTAAGTAAATCTAAATAAAAATACATATAAAAAACACCAGAATTTCTGGTGTTTTTACTTTTTTAACTATTTTTCGCAACGTCAACGTCCCTATTCCAACGTAAGTTTTTGTATTGTCTTCTAAGTTTGATGATTTTATTTATTTTAACTTTTCTTTTTGCAAGAAGTACACCTTTACTGATTGCAACCTTTTTGTATACATCTTTCCATAAAAAGTATCCATATATGTTATTTGAAATTGTTGCAAAATAATAAATCATCATCGACAAACCTTCAGTTGTGAACCCTGTTTCAATCATACTGAACACCCATATCATAAGTCCAGTAAATTCAGCTAAATACAAGAAGATATAAGATTCCATATATCTTTTTGCAATCATAATTTCACCAATAATTGAAACAGCCATTGATAGTGCACTGATAATAATAACGCTATCTTGCTTTATTATGTATTTAAGTAACAAGAAACTCGCAATAAATAAACCTATTGTTGATAGCAGGTACATTATTGCTTGTTTTCTGTTTAGTTTTGCAATTAGTAATTCGTTGTCGTCACTAGTTTCATATTTTTTCTGTTTTTTGAGCGATATTGTCCAGCTTATAATCTCATAGATATAAAGCGGTGCATAAAGTGCAAAAGCATTGATAACCTCGCCATAAAAACCATTAAACAAACAAATTATGCCGTATAAAGTAACTTCCAGCAAGCCAACATAAATGCCTAGAACATTTCTTTTGGTGACAAGGCAAATATTAATCATTACCAAGAATAAATCGAGAACATTTAACCAATTTTCTGGGTCAATAACAAGCAATGCAACGCCTGCCAAAAAGAAAATAATAAACCAGATAATGGTAAATTTGGATTCTTTTCTTAATTTTTGAACAAGTGTTGGCTTCATAGAGCCTTGTTTATATTCGGCTAATAGTCTGTGGTGATTGCTAAGCCCTAAATTTCCAGTTGTTGATGCTCTTATTAGGTTAACTTTGTATCGGTTGTGTATGTATTTATGTGATTTTTCAAAACTTTTCATAAATACTCCTTAACTGTTTTTTGCAACGTCAACATCTCTGTCCCAATGAAGATTTTTGTATCTTCTTCTGAGCTTGATAATTCTATTAATTTTAACCTTACGTTTAGCAAGGATAATTCCCCCGTTGATTGCCACTCTTCTATACATACTCTTCCAGAGCTGGTAAGCGTAAACATCAAATGAGAAGCAAGCAAGATAGTAAACGGTCATAGAAAGGTCGCTTAAATTAACGCCAGACTGAATCATTGTCTGACCCCACATAAGCAAACAAATAATGTTTCCAAATATGAATAGTATGTAAGACTCAACAT
>CAZFPH010000117.1:0-3580 GCA_964520955.1 uncultured Lachnospiraceae bacterium | reverse complement strand
AATTATTGTGATAAAAATATATCCATATTAAAACTTATATAAAAATATAAAACGCAAAATATTACAATTTATATAAAAATAATGTAAAAATATTGACATTTACGCCATTTTTATTATTGCTGAGGATTGCTATAATTGTTAATTGCATACACGATAGAATCTCTTAAAAAGTTTCTAGCAATTTTTGTTGCATTTGAATTCTTTGATACAATATCAAATCCGTGGTATGCACCTTGCAACATTTTGAAATGAGTTTCAATATTTGCATTCTTTAGCTCTTCAATATAATTTGCAGTTTCATCTTTAAAAGGATCTAAATCCCCCACATAAGATATAGCACGTGGCAATTTTGAGTAATCTTTTTCTAACAAAGGCGAAGCATATTTTGAAACGTTTCCACTAATATAATCCTCTCCAAGATACAATTGCCATGCAAAATGATTAGACTTCGTGTTCCAAACGGGTGCAAAATTTTCCTTTGACGACTCAGTGTCTATATAACTAATCATTGGATAGATGGGTATTTGACAAGAAATATTAACAGTATTATTATCTCTAGCAAGCATACATATTGCGATTGCAAGACCACCGCCTGCAGAATCTCCGCCAACCATTATTTTTGAGGAATCGAAATTAAGGTCAGAATAATTTTCTTTTATCCAAATAAGTGTTTGATAACAATCATTTAGCCCTGCTGGGAATGGTTTTATTATTGATTTGGTGTAGTCTGGTGCAATAACAATGCAATCGTGCTGTAAAAATTCTTTAATAAAAGATATGTCTTGCTCTGGTTCACCCATTGCGTATCCTCCACCATGAATCCATAAAACACAAGCCTTGGCTTTTTCTGTTAAGTTTTTGGATCTATAGATGCACACTCTGAACTTTGAGCCATCTTCTCTTGTTAAATGAATTTGTTTATAAGTAAAGCCTTTTCCTCTAGCCCTGCCAGCAAAAATCATTGACGTAAATTTTTCAAATAAAATAACTTTCTTTTTTGAGTAACTGCCAAGCAAAAAATTAATAAGCCTACCCTTGAATCTCAAATCTTTTGCTACTAATTTATAATCAAATTTCTTCATAGTGCAATTATATAATATGTTAACACTTATTTCAAATGTAATTAAAAATATTAACTAAAAAGATATAAAAAATACAAATCAACTCGATTTGTATTTAATCTTCTTCCACACTTTCAAGATAAATTTTGTCGTTAAATGCACCACGTTTTTCTGCTTTAGAATTTCTTATTAATTCTAGCCCAGAATAATCCGCATTACTTGCATTTAAAATTGCTCGGATAACCTCTTCGATATCAGCAAGCTCTTCAATTTCTCCACTTTTCAAATACTCGTTAACTTCTTCTTGTAGCTTTAAATTCAAGCATTTTAAGTATTCATCATCGTCAAGCACACGTGTCTTACAATTTTTAGCACCATTGCTTAATATAATTTCAGGAATTTTATCTCTAACAAGTTTATTATAAATCTTTTTCATTTTGTACCTCTTGATTTAACTATACTTTCTTTGAAAATTAATGTCAAGATTTTAAATTGGCAAACACATTCTATTAAAAAATTTAAAATCTTATAAATTCAGTCTTTAAGAGTATTTGTTGCGACAAGTGACAATATATCTGAAGTTAAAAAAAGTGAAAAACAAAAAATGATACTATTAATAAAATTTCCTCACAAGCAATTGGTCAGGATTTGTTTAATATGATGCGACGAGTGATAATATGAATTCAAGGTTTAAAGTAATTATCTAGGTATGGTTATTTCGTGGTTAGAGTATGTTACTTTACTTATTCAAAAATGAAACCATCAGTCTTAATTAATTCATACTTACCATCACTATAATCAAGTTCAGCATAAGCAACATCTTTTATGTCTAGAATCTTGCGTTTATCATTTAAAACTTTGAAAAAAAAGCTTCTCAAAACTCCGCCATGCGTAACTATTGCTATATTTTGCAAGTTGTGACAATTATTTAATATTCTCTCAATAACATTTTGAATTCGCTCATCTAATTTATCTGCCGATTCTCCACCTGGCATACATTTTCTATTATAATAGTTTGCATTCTGATATTCAGGTTTTTCTAGAAGATATCCAAACAATTCTTTTGCTAGATTTTTTTCTAAACCAGTTAAATAACCATACTGATTTGTTTCGTGTAAATCAAAAACTTTTTCAATTTCAACATTTCCATCTTTGTTTAAAATTTCTGCTGTTTTATATGCCCTTTTAAGAGGACTAGAATATATCTTTTGAATATTAAATGTTGCAAAAGTTGGTCTAAATATTTCTACTTTTCCAGCTCCATTTTCTGTTAAATCCCAGTCTGAAATTCCTCCATAACAATTTATTAAATCATCTTGAGATTCGCTATGTCTAATTAAATAAATTTTCATTATTAAGCTCCTATAAATTTAGAATAGCATAATTTAATCAAAAGTGATATAGTTTTCAAAAAAAAGAGAGAAAATTTTAGATTTCTTCCCTCTTATGGTTATATACATTTTTGGCTGATAGAAAAAACAACCCAAACACAATGGTTCGGATTGTTCTCATTTGGTGCCGAAGGCGGGACTTGAACCCGCACGAAGTTGCCCTCAACGGATTTTGAGTCCGTCGTGTCTGCCATTTCACCACTTCGGCATAGTGTGCTATCAACGAAATTATAATAGCACACGTTTAAAAAATTTGCAAGAAATTTTTCAATATTTATAAACTAATATATTTCTCCACCCTCATTTTCGTCTGCGTGAGAAACATATTTTTCGTCTTCAGTTTTATACTTATCCATAAGTTTCTTAATTTTTTCGTTTTCTGCCTGTTCTTTTTTGTATTGCTGAAGATTTTTGTTTATGGCGTTAACAACAAAACTGTACTTTGCATAGGTATCTTCATTTGAATCTTCATAAATGTTTTCGATTTTAATAAATTCTTTAACTGTACTACTTGAACCAGTTGAGTCAATATTATATGAAACAACTTCACCAGTTCTGGTTGAAAGCAAATTTAAAACACCCTTTGCATTACATTTAACAAGTCCTTCTGTATCAGCACTAAAAATGAAAAAGTTTGCACTCTTGTCGTATTCGCCAATGTAGTCACACAAAAAGTAATAATCTTTTAACTCTGAGTTATCTGAAAAAACTTTGTGTTTTTTTACTTTATGCATACAGACTTGTTCAAACTTTGATGTTGCAGGAAAGTGGATTCCAAGTTTTTCAAACATTGCCCTATCAAAACAACTTGAAACGCTTTCAGAAGACTGCATATGCAGTTCATTAATACAATCAAGTTTGTGGTTATCTGCTCTTTTTCTAAGATAAATATTGCCCTCGTTATCAAATAGCCATACCCTTATAACTTTATGCCAAAGCCCTTTATAATGAACATCAGCTTCATCTTCTGCTGACATAAACACACCATCTTCATCAAAAGTATCATAAAATTCCATAATCTACCTTCTATAACTTTTTATCAGAAATATTAATATCAAGCTTAGATAACTCATCTCTAATATAATCAGAAAGTGCGTAATTTTTCTCGGCTCTAAGTTTTGTTCTTAT
>CAZFPH010000116.1:0-3586 GCA_964520955.1 uncultured Lachnospiraceae bacterium | reverse complement strand
TGTTCCGCAGGCAGAAAACAAAAATAGACATGGCAATACAAGTAGTGTAAAAAGTAACGCTTTTATTTTTTTGAATGTGTTATTTTTCATAAGTTTTCCTTTGAGTTTTGTAATTTTATTATATCCGTTTTTTGCGTCGGTGTAAATAAAATCGGCACAAATAAAAAAGATACAACCCACTATTAGTATTTGTATCTTTTTTTATTTTACTAGATATTTTTGATGACGTAGTTGATTCTGCTCTGCATTTCGGCAAGTCCCAAAAGTTTAATGATTTCATAAAGGTCAGGAGTGTTGCTTCTGCCAGTTAAAGCAATTCTTAAAACATTGCTTGCGTCAGCAATGTTGCCTTTGTGTGCAGATGGGTCAGCTTTGTAGGTTTTCATATCCACAAAATTGCAATCGCTTGCACACGCTTTTAATCTTTCAAACCATTCTTGTTTGGTGTCTGCTTCGCTGTAAACCTTAACGTATTTTGCAAGGAAGTCCTTAATATCTTCTTTTGAGAACTTCTCGTCAAACTTTAGTGTTGTTGCTCTGTCAAAGTATTCGTTATACATATAGCTAAACAAATCTTTAACCTCGCTATAACAGCCAATGTCTTTTCTTGGTCTGTCATTTTCACGGTCAACTGCTAGAAGCTTTTCGGTGTAACTTTGGTTTGCGAGGATAACCCTTGCAAAGTCGGTGTCGTACTCATTGGCCCAATCAACAACCTTTCTAGTGAGTTCTTTTGCTGGGATTTTAGAAATGATATTCTTTGAAATATCGTGAATTTTAACCATATCAAACATTGGGTTGTTTGAAGAAACTTTTTTGATTGAGAATGGGAACTCGGTGTAGTGGAGTGTTGGGTTTGCCTTTCTCCAGTTTTCAAAGTCGCTGTTAATGAGGTTTAAGAGGTATTCGTTAATAGCCTCGGTTGGGTAACCTTTTTGAATAAAGAACATTGTGTCAGCTTCTGGGTCGTAACGCTTGCTAAGCTTGCGTTTTGCACCAGTCTTTTCGTCAAGTTTGCAAACGACAGGTGTGTGAGCGTATTTTGGAGCTTTTAGCCCAAGAGCGTTAAAGATTTCTAGGTGAGCGTTTAGTGATGGCCACCATTCTTCGCCACGAACAACGATTGTTGTGTGCATAAGCGTATCATCAACAACGTGAGCGAGGGCGTAAGGTGGGATTCCGTTGCTCTTCATTAAAACAATGTCTTTTGCGTTTTCGTGGAGCTCTCTTTTGCCTTTGATTAGGTCAGTGAACTCATAAGTTTTGTCTGGGTCACCAGTTGAAAGAAGCCTAAGAGCCCAAGGCTTGCCCATTTTTAGGTTAAGCTCGATATCTGCAAGGTCAAGGTTTCTGCAAGGGTCTTTGTCGATAAGTGTATCGTTTTCTTTTAGCTGTTCTTCTCTACGTTTTTGAACTTCTTCCTTGTTTTCATTTTGTTTGCAGAAGCAAGGGAAAGCTCTGCCGAGTTCAACAAGACGTTTTGCAAAAGCGTTGTAAATTTCCAAGCGTTCTGATTGAATGTAACTGCCATAATCTCCAACTTGTGGTCTGCCTTCGCCCATAAAGCCCTCGTTTGGTTTTGTGTTAAAGGTGGTTAGTGCCTTGTATGCAATGTCTGCAGCTCCTGCAACCTTTCTCTTCTGGTCGGTGTCCTCAATTCTTAGATAAAACACGCCGTTAGATTTGTCTGCTAAAAACTTGTCAATCATTGCACCAAAAAGTCCGCCAGTGTGATAAAAACCTGTTGGGCTTGGTGCGGTCCTTGTTACCTCTGCACCTGGTGCAAGTTTTCTTTCAGGGAACTCGTTTAAGTAATACTCAGGTGTGGTGTGAGTGTTTTTGTATAATAATTCTGCTAATTTTTTGTAGTCCATAATGTCTCCTTTAATTTTCGCCTGTGGTTTCGTCTAAATATGTTGCCATAACGTCGGCAAGGTGCGTCATAACACAAATAGGGTATTTGTAGTACGCCTTTGAAAACTGAAAATCTCCGCCAGCAACACGCTTGTCAAATCCGCCCATATGCCAGTTGATTGCAAGGGCTTCTTCACGAGTGAGCCTCATATATCCGTTTATAATGTAAACCGACTTTTCGCCGTGACCATAAGGGAGTGGGTCGTCAATTGCATAGTATGGCTTTTTTATCCAGTTGCCGTTGTCGTCTTTTGCGTTTCTGTATTCAATTTTATAAAAACAGCATTTGCATACATCGTGAAAGAGAGCACAAATTGCAACGGTTTCTTTGTTTAAATTTTCGCCAAACTCTTTTTCTGCCATTTCTAAGAGTCTTTTGTAAACGTTTAGCGAGTGGAAGCAAAGCCCGCCAGCCTCTGCCGAATGAAACTTTGAGCTTGCTGGGGCTTCAAAAAAGTCTGTTGATTCAAGCCATTTTAAGAGATCTTCCAAACCTTCTCGGTGAATGTTTTCTCGTGCTATTTTTAAAAATTCTTGTTTGTTTTCGATTATAATATTTTGTTCCATACGCTAATAATATCACAATTTAAGGCGAATGTAAATTATTAAGATTATTTTTGCGAGCTTAAAAAGAAAAACTTATTACGTGTTTTGTAATAAGTTTTAATTTTCTTTATTTTTTTATGGTCTAAGTCCCATACCGCCTTCAAGGGTTAGTGTTTCGCCAGACATATACTTAAAATCTGGTGAAGCAAGTGCAACACAAGCCCTGCCAATGTCGAGTTCGGTGTTTCCATATCTGCCCATTGGAGGCATATGCACGTTTGCTTTGAATGCGTCAGGGTAAGCTTTTTGGAATTGTTCAAGCTGGCTTGTCCAAGCAAGTGGGCAAACAACATTAACATTAATTCCGTCTGGACCCCATTCGGTTGCTGCAACACGGCTAAGTCCACGGATACCTTCTTTTGCAGCTGCGTAAGAACATTGACCTTTGTTGCCAAAAAGACCTGCACCTGAAGCAAAGTTAATAACAGTTCCCTTGGTTTCTTTGAGGTATGGATAACAAGCTTTCATATAATAAAAAGCTGAATAAAGTCCTGAATACATTGCAAGGTTAAATTGCTCAGTGGTATGGTCGGCGAGGGAAACGCCAGAAGCTGAAGCTTGAGCATTGTTGATTAAAACGTCAATTCTTCCAAACTTTTTAATGGTTTGCTCAACAACGTTTTTAACAACGGCTTCGTTGTCTGCACCATCGTTCACATCTGCTTGAACGATTAAAACCTTGATTTTGTATAACTTTTCAAGCTCATTTTTTGCGTCCTCTAATTTTTGTACATTTCTGCCTGTTAGAACAAGGTTTGCACCTTCTTTTGCATAGGCAACAGCTATTCCATAACCGATTGAACCAGCGGTTCCGTCCTCAAGTGGAGTAGGGCGTCCACCACCAGTAATGATTGCGGTTTTACCTTTTAAAAATCCCATAACATTTCTCCTTTTTTATAAGATATTTTTATTATAGCACTTTTAAAAATGAATACAAATTATTTTATTTGCAAAAATTTAACGATGCCTTTATAAATGCAGTCCACAATTTTTTCTTGATAATCATTGTCTAGTAACAATTTTTCCTCTTCGGCGTTTGATAAAAATCCGCATTCCACAATAACCG
>CAZFPH010000115.1:0-3616 GCA_964520955.1 uncultured Lachnospiraceae bacterium | reverse complement strand
TTGTTCTTTTAAAGACAAAAGCAATGCACCCAATTTATGGAAAAACACTTAATCAATCAACAAAAGTTAAAGCTGATGACCCTGAAAATCAATGCGATATTGGTGATAGAGTTGAAATTGCTGAAACTCGTCCACTTAGCAAAGATAAGAGATGGCGCTTAGTTCGTATTGTTGAAAAAGTTAAATAATGAATAGGAGAAATCGATTATGATACAACCACAAACCAGACTTAGAGTTGCAGACAACTCAGGCGCAAAAGAAATTATGTGTTTCCACGTTGTTGGTGGTTCTGTTGTAAAAACTGCAAACATCGGTGACATTATTAAAGCTTCTGTTAAATCAGCAACACCAGGTGCCAACATCAAAAAGGGCGATGTTGTTACAGCTGTTATTGTAAGAACAACAAAGGGTGTTCGTAGAGAAGACGGCAGTTACATTAAGTTTGATGATAATGCTGCAGTTATTATTAACAACGAAGGAAATCCAAAGGGTACACGTATTTTTGGACCTGTAGCTCGTGAACTTCGTGCTAATCCAAAATTTATGAAGATTATTTCACTTGCACCAGAAGTTTTATAAGGAGAAATGAGAGATGAAAGTTAGTATTAAAACTGGCGATACCGTTCTAGTTAATTCTGGTAAAGATTCTGGCAAAAAGGGAAAGGTACTCGCAATAAAGAAAAATAAAGACAATGTTAGAGTAGTTGTTGAAGGTGTTAACATCATCACAAAAGCTAAAAAAGCTAGAACAGCTCAAGAAAAGAGTGAACTTGTTAAGCAAGAAGGCACAATTGACATTTCTAATGTTAACGTTATTTGTCCAACTTGTGGAAAGGTTACACGTGTTAGACACGCTGAAGTAGATGGCAAAAAACACAGAGTTTGTGCTAAATGTTCAGCAAGTCTTGATTCAAAATATGTAAAAGAAACAAAGACAAAAAAGACAGCTTCTAAAGAAGAAGCTAAAGCAGAAAAACCTGCAAAAACAGAAAAAAAGTCGAAAGTTACAAAAGCAGCTCCAACTGAAGAAAAAGCAACAAAAACTGCAGTAACTAAAAAGCCAACCACATCAAGGTCAGCTCAAAGAGGAGTTTAATAGATTATGGCAACAAAGAAAACAGAATCAACAGGTATCAGACTTAAAGATAAATACCTTCAAGAAGTTGTACCAGCTCTTGTTAAAGAATTTGGTTACAAAAATGTTAATGAAGTTCCAAAAATTGAAAAAATCGTTCTCAATATGGGCTTAGGTGCTGAAAAAGACAATTCAAAAAGTTTCAACATTGCTGTTGAAGAACTTGCTGTAATTTCTGGTCAAAAGCCAGTTGTTACATCTGCAAAAAAATCAATTGCAAACTTTAAACTTCGTGAAGGTCAAAAAGTTGGTGCAAAAGTTACTCTTCGTGGTAAGAGAATGTACGAATTTATGGATAGATTAATCGCTATTGCACTTCCAAGAATTCGTGACTTTAGAGGTATTGATGCAACTACTGGTTTCGACGGAAGAGGTAACTATTCTTACGGAATCAAAGAACAATTAATTTTCCCTGAAATTGTTTATGACAAGATTGAGAAAATTAGAGGTTTTGACATCAGTTTCATCACAACAGCTAAAACTGATAACGAAGCTAGAGTGCTTCTAAAACTTATGGGAATGCCTTTTAAAGGTAACAAATAAAAGGTATTGAGGAGAAGACAATGGCAAAAAAATCAATGGTAAATAAACAACAGGCTCCACAAAAATATAAAACACGTGAATACACACGTTGTTCAATTTGTGGTAGACCTCATTCAGTTCTCAGAAAATATGGTATTTGCCGTATTTGCTTCAGAGAGCTTGCATATAAAGGTCAAATCCCTGGAATTAAGAAATCTAGCTGGTAATATAGGAGGAGAGAAATAAATGGTTAATGATTCAATAGCAGATATGCTCACAAGAATTAGAAATGCTCAAACAGCAAGACACGAAACAGTAACTTTAGAAACTTCTATTATGAAGAAATCTATTGCTCAAATCTTGCTTGATGAGGGTTACATCGCAGCTTTTGAAGAAGTTGACGGCGGTGTTAACAAAAATCTTGTTATTAGCTTAAAGTATGTTAATAAAAATCAAAAAGTTATTACTGGCTTAAAACGTATTTCAAAACCTGGTCGTAGAATTTATGCTAGCTGTGAAGAACTTCCTAAGGTTCTTGGCGGTCTTGGCATCGTTATCGTTTCTACTTCTAAAGGTGTTATTACAGATAAAGAAGCTAGAAAATTAGGCATAGGTGGCGAAGTTCTCGCCTATGTATGGTAAGGAGGAAAGGATATGAGTCGTATAGGTAAAGCCCCAATCGTTCTTCCTGAAAACGTTACAGTTGAAGTTTCTGATACAAACTATGTTACAGTAACTGGTCCAAAAGGCAAACTTGAACAACAAATTGTTGGTAACGTTTCTCTTACAAGGGTAGAACAAGATGGTAAAAACGCAATCTTATTAGTTGCTAATGACAACTTAGCTGAAACAAATGCAAAGCATGGTTTATACCGTGCACTCGTTGCTAATATGGTAACAGGTGTTTCAACTGGATTCACAAAATCAATCACAATCAATGGTGTTGGTTTTAAAGCCCAAGTTCAGGGTAATAAATTAGTTTTAAATATCGGTTTTTCACACCCAGTTAATGTTGAAATCCCAAGCGATTTAACAGTAACTTGTCCATCAGCTACAGAAATCGTAGTTGCGGGTATCTCTAAAGAAAGAGTTGGTCAATGGGCTGCTGATGTTAAGGCTATCAAGAAAGTCGAACCATATCACGGATATGGCATCTACTACACAAATGAACGTGTTCGTAGAAAAGAAATCAAGAAGTCTTCAGGTGGAAAGAAATAAGGAGTAAACTATGTTTAAGAAATTAAATAAAAATGAAGTTAGAAAAGCTAAACATACTCGTATCAGATTTACCTTGAAGGGAACTTCTGATATGCCAAGACTTAATGTTTATCGTTCAACAAGCGAAATCTACGCTCAAATCATCGATGACAAAGCTGGCAAAACACTTTGCAGTGCAACAAGCAAAGATAAAGCTTTAGCTGAAGTTGTTGCTGGCAAAACAAAAACAGAACAAGCTTACGAAGTAGGAAGAGCAATCGCTGAAAAAGCTGTTAAGCTTGGTATCAAAAAAGTCGTATTCGACAGAGGTGGATATATCTACACTGGTCGTGTGCAGAAATTAGCTGAAGGTGCTAGGTCTGCAGGTCTTGAGTTCTAAGGAGGAGTTATGGCAGAAGAATTAGAAGTTAAAGTTGAAGAAACAGCAGAAGCTCCAGTTGAAGCTACTGAAAACAAAAAAGAATCTGGCAAAGCTCGTAGACCAAGAAGAGACAGCCGTCGCCCAGAAAAAGTTTCTGATGGACTTGAAAAGAGAATGGTTAGCCTTAACCCAATCACCAAAGTTACAAAAGGTGGTAAAACAATGCGTTACGACGCACTTATGGTTGTAGGCGACAAAAATGGTAGAGTTGGTATTGGCTTAGCTAAAGCTAACGACGTTACTAACGCTATCGAAAAAGCAACACTTGTTGCTAAAAAGAATATGATTAACGTTTGTATCGACGGAACAACAATCCCTCA
>CAZFPH010000114.1:0-3618 GCA_964520955.1 uncultured Lachnospiraceae bacterium | reverse complement strand
ATCACCCCATCAAGCATAAAAGCAACTCTTGACATTAATCCAATATCTTCTAGTAAATTAATAAAAAACATCAATAGCAATATCTGAGGAACAAACGATATAATAGTAGAAAATGTACCTAGAACACCGTCACATATCAATAATTTTATTGGATATGATATATTTATGCAAAAAATTAAATTACGCAAATTATCTATAATTTTATTAAAAATATATGAAATTATATTTGAAAATCCCTTTCCTACTGGTCCAAACACTATATAAAATACCAAAAACAATGTACAAATAAAAACTACTGCAAACAACCATTTATTCAGCACTAACCTATCTATTTTATCAGATTTGCTATATGGGTTGTTTTTTGCAATTTTTATTTTGTAATCATCAATATTAAATATAATTTCACTTGTTTCTAATACTTTTTGCGGTTTTTTATTTGAAAAATATTGCTTAATTTTGCCTTTTAATAGATCTACACTTTTCTTTTTTCGTGCATCTATCTCCACAATTTGTACATTTAAATCAGCCATAAGTTTATCATAATTATAAGCTCTAATTTCATTGCTCATATTAACTGCAATAATCACATTGAACCCAGAGTTCACTAATTCCTTTGTTAAAAGCATATTTCTTTTTAAATTATTTGCATCACAAATATTAACTATCAAATCTGACTTATGCTTGTTTAAGTAGTCTGTTGTAATTTTTTCTTCATTAGAATAACCATTTAGTGAGTACGTTCCTGGAGTATCATCAACTAAATATTCTTCGTTATCATATTTATATTTTTTACTTTTCACTCCAACAGTAACACCATGCCAATTACTTGCCTTTTCAAAACTTTTAGTGAGTGTGTTAAATAGTGTCGTTTTTCCTGTGTTTGGGTTGCCAACCAAGATAATTCTATGCACAGACAATTATATCCTCACATATACTTTTATCTAACGAATAATTTATCCCCATCACTTTTACTAGATATGAGCTTTTGCCATAATTACAGTTTAACAAAACTATCTTTTCATTTTTCACAAAACCCAAATTTTTTAGTTGCTGTTTGATATTATCATCCTTAACTTTTATTACAGAGATAACATAAACTTTCTTTTTTTCACACTCACTAAGTTTTAACTCCATAGTATATTCTATTATTTTTAACATAAAAAAATAACCTACAACGCAGGTTACTTTTAAAGTTTAATTTTTAGAATCTTTTTCTTCACCAAGGGCAGACTTTTTTATTGACTCAATATTCTTAGGCTTTTTTTGTTCACCTTTGAGCATCGTTTCAAACTCATTAACAAAATCAAAAAATGTTGTTATATCTTTAAACTTTTTATAGACAGAGGCAAACCTTATATATGAAACTTCGTCAAGATCTTTTAACCCTTCCATAACATATTCACCGATTGTTTTTGAAGAAATTTCTTCATCAAGACCATTATAAACCTTTTTCTCAATTTCAGAAACAAGCTTATCAATATCAGCCATAGAAACAGGTCTTTTTTCGCAAGATTTAACAATACCACTCTTTACTTTGTTTGTTGAAAATCTTTCTCTGTCACCATTACTTTTTACAACCATAACAGGCATAATTTCAATGGTTTCGTAAGTGTTAAATCTTCTAGCACAACCCAAACATTCTCTTCTTCTTCTAATGGCATTCAAATCTTCGCAAGCTCTTGAATCTATAACTTTGCTTTCTTCAGAACCACAATAAATACACTTCATAAGTTTATCCTCTTGCTTTTATATTACACAAATTGTAAGCACATTGCAAGTTATTTATATTTTTTCTCATCAATTCGTTTATACCTAATAAACGATTTTGGAGATTGTGTAGCTTGAGTTTTATCGTATCTTCTCCCTGAATTTTTAATTCTTCTATCATAAACGTTTTCATGCCTGTAATTTTGGTAAGAATTTTCCGCTTGATAAGAGGTCATTTTAGCACCCTGCAAAACAACCAAAATAACATCATCACCAATCTTTTTTATTCTTGAAAGAGGCACAAACACATCTTCTGTTTTACGAAATAATTTTTTATCGCCAGGCACAACAACTCCCTGAACCTGACCATTTGAATTATCGAACAAAATATCAATTATATGCCCCAGCTTCTTGCCGTCAAAAACATTTATAACTTCTTTATTTTTTAATTCACTAAAAGAAATCTCCATACTTAATTATATTCCAACTTATCAAGATGTAACACGCAAAGTATAAAAATTATTTTTAAGCAAAAAATAACTAAAGTAAAGGAGTAAAAATCTATGGCAAACAAAGTTGTAATTTGCGGAATTGACACCTCAACACTTCCAAGATGCAACAACGACAAGCTCGTGGAACTTATGCAAAAAATAAAAGCCGGCGATATGCAGGCTCGTGAAGAATTTATTATGTATAACTTAAGATTAGTACTTTCAATAGTACAAAGATTTTCAGCAAACAAAAATAACAGCGACGACATCTTTCAAGTTGGAATAATCGGATTAATCAAGTCTATCGACAACTTTAACATAAACGTCGGCGTCAAATTTTCCACCTATGCAGTCCCTATGATTATTGGCGAAATCCGCAAATATTTGCGTGATAGCAATAGTATGAAAATTACTCGAAGCATACGCGACGTAGCATATAAAGCACTGCAAGCTAAAGAAAAAATTCTTGCCACAACTAACAAAGAAGCCACTATTGAGGAAATTTCCAAAGAAATAGGAATCCCTGAAAGACAAATCGTTGACGCAATGGACGCAATCAGCGAACCGCTTTCACTTTACGACACCGTTTTTCACGATAACGGTGACACAATGCTCATTATGGATCAAATCAAAGATACTTCTTCCGACGATAAAATTTTGGAAAAAACTGTACTAAAACAAGCCCTCAAATCTCTAGGAAAACGCGAACAACAAATTTTGTTTTTAAGATACTATGCTGGAAAAACCCAAATGGAAATCTCAGACAAAATTGGCATAAGCCAAGCACAAGTTTCGAGACTCGAAAAAGATGCACTAAAAGAAATCAAACAAAATGTTAGTGGCTAGTATCAGTAACCAATTAATCTAACAATCAGTTTTAACAGCAACTCACAAAATACAATTTGCTACTATATGGTTATGATTATATAATTATTATGCAAGCTTTAAAATGTCTATTTTCATTTTATCTAAAATCTTCTTTTCTATTCTAGAAATGTACGACTGAGAAATTTCAAAATAATCAGCAACTTCTTTTTGTGTCATTTCACTTTTTCCGTTTAAACCATACCTCATCGACATAATTTCTTTTTCTTTATCGGTAAGATTGTTCAAAACTAATTTCAAATTAGAACTTTCATCTTGCTTATCCATATTTTTTGTTACTTCATCTTCTTCCGTGCTGAGCAAATCAGATATGCAAAGTTCATTTCCTTCAGAATCAGTGTTTAGAGGTTCATCAATTGAAACCTCTCTTTTTTGTTTTGAAACTTTTCTAAGATGCATCAAAATTTCATTTTCAATACACCTAGAGGCATAAGTTGCAAGTTTAATATTTTTGTTGTTGTCAAAAGATTGCACAGCCTTAATAAGTCCAATCGAACCTATAGAAATCAAGTCTTCAATATTTACATTTGTATTT
>CAZFPH010000113.1:0-3682 GCA_964520955.1 uncultured Lachnospiraceae bacterium | reverse complement strand
ATGCTCGGTGGCACAAAGTAAAACCTCAAAAGGTTTGTCATATTTAATAGCTTGCCTAATTATGTGTTCAGTTGCATCACAAGGCTCAAGCCCAATAAGAAGGTCGTAGTTCAGAATATTTGTTCCTTTTCCGTTTGGTGCAAAGTCATCACATAAGAATAGTTTTTTTGAAATTGAACTGATTTTTTGTCTAGAAGCTTCTTGTGGAGTTATTCTTATATTTGGGTCAATTGCATACATTTTGTAGCCAAACTTTGAAAGTACGTTTGAAAGTTTGCACATTCTGCCTGCACCAACATCTAAAATCTTTCTGAATTTAATTTTACTGTATTTTTGCGTTATGTGGCTCGCAAAAAACTGTTCTCTTGGTTTGCGGTCATCGATTTGCAATGATACCAAAAAATCGTAAACTTCGTCGTCAATGGTTTCACTTGTTCCAGCAATCCAGGTCATTAAATCTTGGCGAAATTTATTCTTTTCGGCAGTGGTGAACCTGTCAGGATTAACTTTCAAGTATTGCTCAGCCTTTGATAACAAAAATATGTCTGTAATTTTTTCCATACCGCCATTTTAGCATAAAGTGGTATTTATTTCTATATGCAAATTGACTAGTATTTTTGAATAAAAAGGTGGTTATGTCAAAAACTAATAAAAAGGAGAATACTATGGCAGAAGAAACAAATTACACAAAAGAACTTGCCGACAGAACCTATGAAAACGTAAGAATGGCAAGTTATGCAATTGATTGCATTATTGAAAAAATAGAAAATTCTAATCTTGTTGAACTATTGAGAAAACAAAACAAGTTTTATCTTGAAATGGTTACAAGAATCGAAGATTTTGCAAAAGAAAACAATTTTGAGCTCAAGGATATTAGTCCGATTTTAAAAGGTATGTCTTATATCAGCATAAAGATGAAAACATTTGCAAATAATGATTCACCAAAACTTGCTGAGATGTTAATTCAGGGGACAACAATGGGTGTAACGGACACCTTAAAAGCAATAACAGAATTTGAAAATGCAGGTGAAGAAATTTGTACTTTGGCAAAAGATGTAGTGAGTCACGAAGAAGAATTTGTTGACTCACTAAAAACTTTTTTATAAAAAATCACCTAAGCAATTGTTTGCTTAGGTTTTTTATGATCTCTAGATTGAGTATGGAAAATATTAAATTAATTTGTACAAAATAATTATATTAATATTAAATATTGGTTTATCTAAAAAGAAATATGGTATACTGCAGTCATAAAAATAAAGTTTAGGATTTGAACGCAAGAGGATAAATTGGATATGGAACGCAAAAAGAAATCAAAATGGGAAACATTTGAAGAAGATATGGTCAAGTTTTTGCAAGAAAAATTTGGTAACTATGCAACATTTATTCACGAAGGGAAGAGTAATGCAAAAGTGCCTGATGTTAAAGTGCTTACAAAAAAAGGTAATCAGTTCTATATCGAAGCAAAACATTCGCCAGCCCAATGTGGACAATTTGTATTATTGCCAAATGATGATGAACGAAAATTTGAATACAGTCCACAGAACGCAACCGAAATCGATGAATTTTCAAGAGTTATAATTGATAATATGAATAACGATTTTGAATCTTTTAAAAAGGCAGGAACAGCCGGTAAAGAAATAGAGTTTGATGGTTGTCAGGAAATTTTTAAAGGTTTGATAATAAAAACATACAAAGCTAAAGGCGTTAAGTATTTTATCACCAACAATGGAATTATTTTTCCAATAGAAAAAATTGCTGAGTATTTTGATATCTCAGCAAAATACAGAATGAAAAGAAGTGGTTCAACCCCTATTGCACGCAAGAATGTTAGCAAAGTGATAGAGCAAATAAAAGCCATTGCTCCAAACGATGAAATAATAATTGATGGCAAAAAAATGTTTATTAAATCAAACAAAAATTTGCACGACAAAAGATTTTTTGTTGAAGGTAATGAGTATAGAATCTCGGAATTAAGCGATATGTTCGAGGTTCGTATATTGTCAAACACCTATAATCACAATGTAATTTTTTCAGTAAAACTAAAAAATGTCAAAGAGGGAATTTCAATACCTGATTTTATTTGCATATTAAGTAACAGAACTTAAAAATTCAATATATTTGTTTACAGCATATTTATAAGTTGAAAGATAATATTTTCCAATTGGCAAGTTTCCGATATGGCGACTTGCCATTTTTTCATTTTTGCCACATTTGTAAAAAAGTTCGAGTAAAGATTTGCACTGGTCGTTCAAGTACTCGTTATCTATGTCGCAGTCAAGAAGTGAACGCTCCAATCTCTTAAGTCTTGAAACATAATCACTACAAAGTTTTTTAGGGGTGTTGTTAATGTTTAACCAGTTTAAAAAATCAAGTTCCTTCATATTAAACACCTGCCAATTTTTTTCCAATTTCAATTCCGATATATTGTAGCACGTCAACAACCACAGAATTACCAAATTGTTTATAAGCCTGATTTTTATTTTGAGAAATGATATATGTATCAGGAAATCCCATTAGTCTAGCACATTCTCTTTGGTGCAATTTTCTTGGTCGTCCATTTACCAAATATCCGCCTGTTCTAGAAAAAATCCCACCGCCATTGGCAGAAAGTGTAATGGCAATTCCCTTGATGCTATAAATTCTCTCTCCTTGACCACCCTTGTTAACAATGCCTAGACGAACAGATGTGTTGCTTAGTTTGTCATTCGGTTGGTTGTTATAAAAAGTGTCTGGTCTGTCAACATATAAGTCTGAAACCAAGTTTTCATCATTTAGCAAATAATCTTCAACGTGTTTTTGCAATACTCTGGCTTTTGGAAATGAAAATTCGTTAACCGATAAATCTTTTCTAAAACACACCATATAAATCCTTTCTCGTTTTTGTGGTATGCCATAATCTGTTGCGTTTAAAACTCTGTAATTAAATGTGTATCCCAGCTCTT
Organism: uncultured Lachnospiraceae bacterium; assembly: GCA_964520955.1. Taxonomy (GTDB): domain Bacteria; phylum Bacillota; class Clostridia; order Christensenellales; family UBA1242; genus RGIG1681. The sequence continues at coordinate 740 of CAZFPH010000113.1, read as the reverse complement.
CCATAGTATTTTTCACCACACTGAGTGTCTTTCCGTTATCGTGAGTTGCAAAGTTTTTAACGTTTTCCATAAACACAATTTTTGGTCTTTTTGCTTTAACAATTCTTGCAACATCAAAAAATAAAGTTCCACGACTATCTTCAAAACCTCGCTGTTTTCCGCTTACCGAGAATGCTTGGCAGGGAAATCCCGCACAGACAATGTCGTGTTCTGGTATCTTTTGTTCGTCAACTTTTGTGATATCTCCATCTGGAGTCTCTCCAAAATTTGCACGATAAACTTCTTGAGCAAATTTATCCCATTCATTTGAGTAAACGCATTTAGCTCCCAAAGATTCCAATGCTAGCCTAAATCCGCCGAGTCCAGCAAATAAATCAATGAATGTATATCCGCTAAGACTTTTTTCATCAATATCTATCATAAGATGCTCCTATCATAGAAATTATAGCGCACAGCGCTAATAATTGTCCAATAATTAGAGTTGAAAAATAATAAATTATGTAAAGTGGAACAATATACGTGTAGTTTAATTAAAAAATAATAAAAATTTCAGCGAAAATTGAACCCAAATTGAACTCACTAGAAAAAAGGCATAAAAAAAGCCACTATTTCTAGTGGCAAAAACTTATTTTAAACACAAAATATTGTGTTTTTTGGCGGAGGGTGCGGGATTTGGACCCGCGCGTGCATTTCTACACCTACACCCTTAGCAGGGGCACCTCTTCGACCACTTTAATAAC
>CAZFPH010000112.1:0-3715 GCA_964520955.1 uncultured Lachnospiraceae bacterium | reverse complement strand
TTAAAATATCATTTGACGATAAGATGTTTTTAAAATGCTCAATAAATTCACCAATATTAACACCATTAGAAAGCAAATCATAATTCAAATCAAATAAATATTGTTTGTCATCAAAAGCAATTAAAATCGCATTTTTTTCTGAAAATAATGAAAATTCTTTAACACTTTCAAGTTTTTTCAAAACCTCTTCAGCATCTTTGTTATTATTAATTTTTAAAATTTCACAGGTTTCAATCTTCTTTTCACCCTTGGTCATATCAAAAATATTATCATTTTTAATCAAAGACTTAAACTCATAATAATTAAAAAATTCTTTAACTTCAGCCGAGAATGGAAACTGGTATTCTAAATCTTTCAATGATAATTCTAAGTCACCTTTTGTGACAATTGTTGCAAGTTTTCTAGATAGATATGCCATTTCTTTCCCTTGAACAAGTTTCTCTTTTAACTTACCAGAAATCTTATCAATATTTTCATAAATGCCATCAAGATCACCATATTGAGTAACCAGTTCAATCGCTGTCTTTGGACCAACTCCAGCAACACCTGGAATGTTATCAGCTGTATCGCCTTGCAATGCTTTTAAATCTATAAATTGTTTTGGAGTAACACCATATTCGAGCTTCAATTCTTTTTCATTCATAATTTTTACATCACTCGTGCCCCTTTTAGTGAAGTAAACTGATGTTGAATTATCTACCAACTGAAAAGCATCTCTATCTCCAGTAACAATAATAGTTTCAGTATCCAAAAACTTTTTAGAAATTATTCCAATAATATCATCACCCTCAAGGCCTTCTTTTTCAGCAATAGAAACATCCATAAGCTTTAACATTCTTTTAAGCGGTTCAATCTGACTTCTAAGTTCATCAGGCATTGGTTTTCTAGTAGCTTTATAACCATCATACATATCATTTCTGAATGTATGTTTTGAAACATCAAACGCAACAACCATATACTTAGGTTTTATATTCTGAATTATGTTTATTATCTGAATTGCAAAACCATATACAGCATTTGAATATTCACCTCTAGAATTAGAAAGAATTGGAAGTGCATAAAACGAACGATAAAATATACTATTACCATCAATAATAATAAGCTTGTTTGACATAAAAATTATCTCCTAACACCTTTAGTATATCAAATTATTTGCAAAATAAAAAGAGATTATTATCTCTTTTTATTTTTATTATTCAGCACTTGCCGTTGCAAGAGTTGCTTCAATATCAAGTTCAATTACTGATGTTGTACCATCTGTATATGTTGATTTTAATTTATATTCTTTGGTGTTTGCAGATAAAATTAATTTACAGAAAGCATCTTCATCAGATTCATTATCAAGCAAATCTGTTAATGAACCTACATAATTTTCAAGAGTATTATCTGTTGAATACACTTTTGTTGTATTGCCTTTAATTTCAAATGTTTTTAATGTTCTTTTATCATCAAATTTAAATTTAAGTGCAACGACGTGTGTTATATCTTCCACACCATAAGCTGACTTTTGTGAATCAGACATAGCATTAATCGTTCCAGTAACTTTAACTTCATCACAATTTTGTTCAAGTTTCACTGTCTCTGCATTTTCAAATTCAACTTCACCAAGCACAACCTTTTCAAGCGTAACTTTTTCTGAAATATCACAATTTTTATCATCGCTTTTATTTTTATTTCCACAAGCAACAAATGAAAATGCAATCAATAATATAAATGCAAACGAAACTATTGATTTTGTAATTTTTTTCATATTCCTCTCCTTTTTATTGTTATTTTCTGTAATTTTAATAAATTTATACATTTTTTGCGTTTTTATTTTAAATTTAAATCCGCTTTAAAATAAACTACATATACATTTTCTTCAGCACTATTATTCCATTTTACTGTGATTGTAGCTGTACTATCTGGAATCGCCTCCAAAATAATAAACGTATAATTTGAGCCGTTCAAATGCTCCGCATCATAATTTCTTACGCCATTAACAGAAACAACAACTTCATCTTTAATAACATCTTCATTTATTGCTGTGAGCTTAATCGCAACAACATACTCAATATCTTCTGCAATATCAAATTCATCTTTAACACTTTGGTTTGTAAGTTTTTCAACCGAGCCTGATATTGTATATATATTTTTTCCATCATCAGAAATACTCACACCATTATTTGCAAAGGTATATGTGTCATGTATCCTATCACCCGCACCCATAAGTTCAATTGCTTTCACATTCTCAGTTTTTGCACATCCAACAAATATCATAAAACTAAAAATTAAGCATACTGTTATTTTTAAAACTTTTTTCATAATTCACCTAATCTTAGTTTGTATTCTTTAAAAAATTTTATGCACAAAAAAAGAGTGCCGTTACAGCACTCTAATATTATTGCTTTTCATTTTGAACTGGAGTAGCCTCTACTGGAGAAACTCTTAATGTCTTTCCTTCGTTTTCAAAATTTGTTTCATAGTGCAATCCTCCGTCGTTGGTTAAAACCAAAATAACTTTTCCTTTTTGAGAATCATAGTTAGTTTTAGTATTCGTATTACCTTCAACAATAATTTCAGAAAGCTCTGGAACTTTCTTTTTATTAGGTTCAACTTTTGGCTTAACTGCCGTGCTAAAATCTTCATCGACTGATGATGAGCCAAAGTCATCGTCAAACGGAGCTGGAGAAATGTCAAATTCCTCATCTTCTAAATAGAATGTTCTCTTACCAGTTTCTTTTTGTTCAATAAGTGAAAAATCTGGTCTATAAATATATGAACAGTCAACATTCATACTTTCAACAGCACTTTGAAGTCCAGGAATATCAGAACGCATCATCGCTGAATACGCTTTTCTAGATTTTTCTATTAAACTATCAACAAACGACTCTGTTTCAGAATCATTTTGTGCCTTTGTTAGAAATCCTGCATCGGCATTAGCAAGCAAATATTCCTTAACTTGCTCAGGAGTGTACTCACCATCTGAAACAGCAAAAAATCTTACACATAGTCTATTATTTTTTGTTGCTGTAACAACTGCACCTTTATCTGTTATTTCAGGCAAAAAATAACCTGTTTTTGAGTCAGCTCCAAGCATCGACATTATTTCTTTCTTCGCTTTTCTATATGGAGTTATCGTTGCTGGATTGTTTTTAGCTTTTGCACCATTGACTTTTGTGATTATGTAATTTATTGTTGGTTCATCAAAACCATGCTCATTAAAAGTTGACGCAATTGCAATTGAATCCAAATCAACAGTGCTACCACGAAGCAACTTGCCAGCAACAGTTTCACTACCATACATTTTCGAAAAAGCAGAACGCCAAATTGTAGAAATAATTATTGGGTAGCTTTCCTTTAAAAATTGATAAAACTCTTCATTTTCCTGTGCATAAGCGTTAAATTCTGCAAGTGTATCAAAATCTCTCAATTCTCCATCAAAATCCCAGTTACCTTCTGGATTTTTGTATATATTTGGCAATTGAACTGAAAACATTGGTTCTTTTTTATCAATTCCAGTCCTTTCAATTTCTGCAATGGTTTTTTCGTTTTTTATCAATCCTCTTTCGATTAACTTTTTATCTTTTATAAGTTTAGACATACATTAATCCTCCTTTTTTGCTGAATCTCCAAATTCTTCATCAAAAGCATTTATACATTCATCAATAGTTTCAATTGCTTCTCTTCTTCCACTAATACTCTCAATTCTAACAGGTTTATTTTCAAGTTGCTT
>CAZFPH010000111.1:0-3715 GCA_964520955.1 uncultured Lachnospiraceae bacterium | reverse complement strand
TTGTGGGCTGAAACCCGCCCACATGAAGCTGAATTTGCTAGTAATCCCGAATCAGCACGTCGGGGTGAATGCGTTCCCGGGTCTTGTACACACCGCCCGTCACACCATGGGAGCTCGGAGTGCTTGAAACCGTTGGCCTAACCCGCAAGGGAGGGAGGCGTCTAGGGCAATACGAGTGACTGGGGTGAAGTCGTAACAAGGTAGCCGTACGAGAACGTGCGGCTGGATCACCTCCTTTAAAGGAGTAGTGTTATCACTACATCTTGTCGATTGAGAAATAAGTTTTCTTATTTCAATAAAATTTGAAAATTACAATTGATTTCAATTGTGACTTTGATGATCAGTAAACACATCAAAGTATAAAACCGATAAATGTAAAATACAAGAACAGCCTATAAAAAGTACATCAATATATTAATTAATTTGTGAATTTGAAAAGACAACTCCGAGGAGTTGTCTTTTTTTGCGTTTTAATGATTTTTATGATATAATGAAAATAGTGAGGTGTATTATGAAAATTGCAACTTGGAATATTGGTTCAGGAATAAACACAAATGATTATGTTGGCGAGTTTTTTGACAAAGTGCCAGAAGCAAGCCCTGATGATAAGTGTATGCAGATTATTGCCAAGCAAATAATTGAAAATAATATTGATGTTATTGCTCTTCAAGAAGTTATTACAACAAAAAGCTTTGAGTATGTAGAAAAACTTAGCAAACTTACAGGACTTGAGTATTACGAAACCTTTGAAAATAGTCCATCGCATTTAATCAAAAACACGAAGTATGGCGTTGCAATTTTATCAAGATATCCAATAGAAGTGATTAAGAAAGAATTTATTCCTAATCCAAACTTAATAAAAACCACTTCAAAAGGTATGTATAAATCACATAACAAGGGTTATATGCTTGCAAAAATCTGTTCAGATGAACCTATTAATATCTCAAACACACACTTTTTGCCATTTCATAGATTTGATACTGAAATTTTGGACTATGCTGATAGTTTTGTACAATTTCAAAATGATTTAATTAAATTTAATGCTATTGCTTGTGGTGACTATAATGTTGTTGAAGGTGCCGAAAAACTTAAAAAACTTCTCAGCAAGCTTAATGGTTTTAACTTTGTTTTTGACGAAGTTTCAACCGTTGATAATAAAAAATGTGATAATATTTTAATTCCTAAAAAAATCAAAATAAAATCACAAAAAATGATAGAAAATGCTGACAGCTCAGACCACTTTATGTGTATTGTTGAAATTTAATCAAATAAAAAAGATACTTCGATTTGAAGTATCTTTTTGTTTGCAAATTTATTACTTAATTTTAGCGTATATAGCCATTAAACCAGTGGCGTATATTGAAACGTTTTCATTTGTTTTCACTAGTTCAGTTTTGATAATGTTAAAACCGATATTTTCGAGCGTTGAATTTAATTTTTCTGGTGATAAATAGTTGTAGTAAATTTGATGTTTGTCATCTAACTCTTCAGGGAGTATTTGTTCGCCAGTCCTTTTTGGTGTATCCATAATAATGCAGAGAATACCACTTGGTTTTAATAGTTTTTTAAAATTTAACAAAACATGGGTTAAATTTTGGTCTGGCAAGTGAAACAGCATATCTTTCACGATTATTCCGTCAACTTGTTCATTTTGCTCATATTCACATATATCTGCCAGAATAAATTTAGATTCAGGGAATGTTTCTTTTGCAATCTTTAATAGTTTTTGTGAAAAATCAATTCCAATAGCATTTACACCTTTTTGGGTGAGGTAATTGGTCACTTGTCCTGCACCACAACCGATATCTAATACGTTTTTTCCTTGTAAATTAGATACAAACTCGTCAATGTATGATTTGCAATAGTCAAGTTCGCCATAGTGTTTAGAAAAAGTGTCGGCAATTGCATCATAGTCTTCTTTTACTATTCGTCTTTTATCATCACTCGTATAATTCATTTAACAATCTCCTAGTGAGTCTGTAAGATAAAATCGTTTTTTATAATTCGATAATTTTGAAACCTGCTGAACGAATAAGTCTGTTATAAACAGCAAGTCCAACACCAGAAGTCTCTGGACACCTTGCAAAAACTATATTTGCACCAAACGTGTCTAGTTTTCTAAGAGCGGTAAACAAGTTGTGGGCTTGGCTTTCGGCATCATTTTCTTTTCCATAGCTTATTGCAGGCACCGAAAGTTCGCTTTCCTCGCCGTCAAAAACCAGTGCATAAGTGTTCTCGGTTTTGTTTTTGTCAACATAGTTTTTAAATGCATCAAAGTTGCCTTTCAAAATCACAACATCGGCATTTGGCGAGTAGTGCTTGTACTTCATACCAGGAGAAAGAACTCTGTCGTTACTCTTTACGCCCTCAGTAACTGCACTTGCAACCTCAACGTTTTTATTTAAAACTTTTTCCATCATTTCTTTGGTTACAACGCCTGGGCGGAGAATTATTGGTGTGCTTGAAAGCACTGAAACAACAGTCGATTCAACTCCTGCATTGCATTCGCCACCATCAATAATCAGCGGTATTTTGCCATTCATATCAGCAAAAACATCGTCAGCATTTGTTGGGCTAGGCTTCCCACTAATGTTTGCACTTGGTGCGGAAAAAGGCACACCAGAGCGTGCAATAATTTCTCTTGCAATCTCATTTGATGGCATTCTAACGCCTACGGAATCGAGCCCTGCAGTGGTCTCTTTGCACACTTTTTCTCCTTTTGGCATAATGATTGTGAGTGGACCTGGCCAAAAAGTGGCTGCAAGTTTTTTTGCATCTTCTGGCACTTCTCGAACAATTCCATCTAGCTGAGCAAAACTTGAAATGTGCACAATAAGTGGGTTGTCATTAGGTCTGCCTTTAGCTTCAAAAATCTTTTTTATGGCTTCAGGATTGTTTGCGTCACCTGCCAGTCCATAAACCGTTTCTGTTGGCACACCGACAACCTCGCCGCGTTTAATTAGGTCGCAAGCGAGGGAAATGCTTTCATCTTTTGCTTTTAGTAGTTTGGTTTCCATATTTGTTATTTTAGCACTAACCAAAACTTAAAACAATAATTTGCGTGATTTTTGGCAAAATAAAAACGCATTAAAAAATTTTAATGCGTAATTAATTTTTGTGAACTACTTGTCGTAGTCGAATGGGAATACAATCCACTCGTTATTTTTTGTTGCCACATAAAAGTCAGGTTTAACAACGCTCCTTTCGTGATAATACATCGTTGTAATGTAGTATTTGTTAAATTGAGTGTCATTTTCAGTATAATGCAAAAGCGTTCTGCCACTGTCTGCAATGTCGTCAATAATAACACAGCCCTTTGCAGCGTTGAGCAAAAGCGGAATGTCTAGTTTGTAAGAGAGGAGTGTTGCAAAAATCAAGCCACCTCTAGGGATTCCGTAAACACCAGTCGGTTTGATGCTTTTGCTTTTTAAGTCTTCAGCAATGGCGTCAATATAATCGTGAATTTGCTCGTAGGTTACATAAACTTTTGCCATAACACCTCCATATATATAATTTTAGCATAAAGTAATAAAATTAGGCAATAAATTTGAATAGTAGGGCAGATAAAACTAAATTTACATAATCTCAAAATAAAGAAAAATTTTGAAAAAAAATTAAAAAAAGTGTTGCAATATTTCAAGTAGTGTTATATAATACCATTGTTCTGCAAAGAATAAAATTAAATATTCCCCAGTAGCTCAGTGGTGGAGCACTC
>CAZFPH010000110.1:0-3881 GCA_964520955.1 uncultured Lachnospiraceae bacterium | reverse complement strand
TAATTCTAATATATTTTGCAATTACAAAAAACTATATAAATCTCAGGGTTTAAAACAAAAGGAAAATAAAATTTTCAAATTATTAATTGGAAAAAAATTGGTATGCTATTTATCTGAATTAATTGAAGAATTAAATACATTAACAAAAATTATTAATAAAACAAAAAACGCAAAATCTGTTAAAAATTATGATAATTTACTATATTTACTTGCAGAATATTATTCTTTACTAAAGTATAATAAAAATTCAACATTGCTCACATTGAGTTTAAATTCGGAAAATCTCCTCAATATTAACTCATTTTTTATAGAGTTAAGCGATTACAATAAGCGTATTAACAAAATCACATCGTACCTTAGGGCAATGTTTAATTAACAATCCCTTTACAAAGTAAATATTTTTATGATATAATGTCCAGTACATTTTGGGTAGGTGTATTATGGATAATTTGTTTTCTGTGGAATCTAAAAAACTAGCTCCGCTCGCTGACAGACTCAGACCAAGAAACTTAGATGAATTTTTAGGTCAAGAGCACATAGTTGGCAAGAACTCGTTTTTGAGACGAGCCATTAATTTTGATAAGCTTGGTAGCTGTATTTTTTACGGACCACCAGGAACAGGTAAAACAACACTTGCATCAATCATTGCAAGTCAAACAAACAGTAACTTTGTTGTGCTTAACGCAGTTTCATCTGGCGTTGCAGATGTAAAAAAAGTTATTGCCGATGCAAAAGCATCTATTGAACTACATGGAAGAAAAACTTACTTATTACTTGACGAATGTCACAGATGGAACAAGGCTCAATCGGACTCAATGCTTGAAGCGATTGAAAAGGGGTATGTCATTTTTATTGGTGCTACAACTGAAAACCCATTTGTTTCAATGACTAGGGCTATTGTTTCAAGATGCAGAGTCTTTGAATTTAAACCACTCAAAAAAGAAAATATTATCACAGCCATTAACAGAGCAATAACTGATAAAACAAATGGCTTTGGAAATTTAGAAATCGATATTAGCAAAGAAGCCATTGAACATTTTGCAAACACATCAGGAGGAGATGCAAGGGTTGCTCTTGGAAACTTTGAACTCGCAGTTCTTTCATCAGAAAAGGTTAATGGTAAAATATTTATCGACATTTCTGTCGCAAAAGAGGTTTGCTCTCATAACACAAACAGCGTCGACGAAGATATTTTTTATGATATGCTTTCTGCTTTTTGCAAAAGCCTTAGAGGAAGCGATGCTGACGCCGCACTATACTGGGCACACCGATTAATCTCAGCTGGCATAGACCCGCTATTAATTTTTAGACGTCTCCTTGCACATTCAAGCGAAGATGTGGGACTGGCAAATTCAAACGCACTTGTTGTTGCAAACAGTGCTATGCAGGCATATCTGCAAATGGGAAAGCCTGAGGGACTTATCCCACTTTCGCACGCAATCGTTTATGTTTGTATGAGCCCAAAATCTAATTCCGTTATAAATGCAATGCATTCAGCCCAAGCAGACGTTGAAAATACTTTTGTTGGTTCTGTTCCAAATCACTTAAAAAATTACAATTACCTAAACGAGAAAAGAGAATCATACAAATACCCACATAGCTACGGCGGTTATGTTGACCAGCAGTATCTTCCTGATGAAATAAAGGACCATATTTACTACATACCATCAAAGAATGGTAGCGAAGCTTCAATCACGCTTCCACAATCGAAATTAGATTTGATAAATAAATCAACGGAGAAAAAATGATTACACCAGAAGAAATAGAATCAGAAAAACAATACTTGTTAAAAGTTGTAGATATTTTAAATGATGAAATTGATAATTACGACAAAAAGGTAAAATCACTTTCAAGTAATATTCAAGAGCAGATGTCTTACGCTTGGGATAAAACCAACAGACTCTCAGACACTGAGTTTGTCTATGCTCTTGCCAATATCCAAAAGAGAAGCGTGTATGCTGATAACGCAAATAAAAAAGTTAGAAGCTACAAAAAAATGTTAAACAGTGCTTACTTTGCCAGAATTGATTTTGACGACGGCGAAGAAGTACTCCCAATTTATATTGGTATTTCATCACTACAAAGCGGTGAGGATTTTTACGTTTTTGACTGGAGAGCCCCAATTTCTAGTATGTTCTATAACAGCGAGGTAGGCGACGCAAGTTACACCATTTCAACCGGCGATAAAATCTCTGGAAAAATCACCCTCAAAAGGCAGTACAAAATTTCTGGCGGTGAAATTAAAGAAATTTTTGATACTGATATGCAAATTATCGACAATGTTTTAAAGCGTATCCTTTCATCTAATGCAACAAACAAAATGAAAAACATTGTTAACACAATTCAAAAAGAGCAAAATGAAATCATTAGAAAGAAAAACTATGATATTTTAGTTGTTCAAGGTCCAGCGGGTTCAGGAAAGACAAGTATTGCAATGCACAAAATTGCATATCTATTGTACTCAGAACGTGATAAAATTAACAACTCAAACGTTATGATTCTTTCGCCAAACGATATTTTCAACAACTATATTTCAGACGTGCTTCCAGATATTGGCGAAGATAATGTTTGCCAAGCAACATACTTAGAATTTGCAAAAGCGTATATTAATGAATTTTCAATCGCTTCAACTATTGAGGATGTTTACGAGGTTATCTACGCAAAAACTCGTGACTCGCAAAAATATAACGAAATCAAATTTAAATCTAGCAGTCTTTACTACAAAATAATTGATGATTTTATTGAGTCTAAAAAGATAGAGCTACTTGGTCTTGAACCAGTTGTTGTTGGTGATGACGAAACAGAGGTGGTTTCAGCTGAGGACATTAAACAAATCGCAAACCAAGTCAAATCAGAAAACGAAAGCTTATACTCGAGAGGAAAAAAGATTGTTGAAAGAATTTTCTATCTAGCAAACAGCAGATGTAAAAAACAATTAACTCTTGAAAAGCTTAAAAAACAACAGCTTGAAAACTTGGTTAAGGTAAAAATCAAAATTGGTGCTTTTTATGAAGAGCTTTACTCTGACAAAGAATTTTTTGTTAACTTTGTAAAATCTGAAGTCGAAAAATATGGAAAACAAGACAAATTTGTAAACTTTAACTTTGAAAAGGTCTTTGACCTCACAAAAGAATCAATCGACAAGGACGAGCTTCAGTATCAAGACATAACTCCTTTTATGTACCTAAAATCAAGAATTATTGGCATTGGTGCAAACAAAAATATTAAGTATGTTTTAATCGACGAAGCTCAAGATTATTCTGTTGCACAGTACAAAATTTTGGCAATGCTATTCAAAAATTCAAACATAACACTGCTTGGGGACATTAACCAGTCAATACTGCCATTTAACAACATTAAGGACTACTCAAAAATTATAAATACCTTAAAACGTTATAAACAAAACGCTTCAATCAGTGAAACTGAAATAACCAAAACTTATAGGTCCACATTTGAAATTAACGACTACGCAAAAAAGGTAATTGATTCTAAAAACAGATATTCACAAATTGACAGACATGGCGACGAAGTTATCATCACAAAACAAGAAGAATATAACCCAGAAGAGATTATTAAAAGGGCACTCGAGCTAAAAAAATCTTACAATACCGTTGCAATTATTTGCAAAAATTCCGAAGAAACATTATTATATAATCAGTTAATCAAGAGTGAGCAAAACCTAAACAAATTTAGGATTGTCACAAAAGATGATAAGGTTTTTGTAGAAGATAAAATTATGATAATACCTTCTTATTTGTCTAAAGGTCTTGAGTTTGATGCTGTTATTGTTAGCAACGCATCAGACGAAAACTACACAGAAAGTGAGCAAAATCTATACTATGTAGTTTAAATTGCTTTACTGAGGCTGACTTTGAGTGATT
>CAZFPH010000109.1:0-3903 GCA_964520955.1 uncultured Lachnospiraceae bacterium | reverse complement strand
AATACAAAAATACTTATAATAACTATGTATAATTATAAATGTTTAGATTGAGGTATTATGATTAAATTTGTAAAAAAAGCGATTTTACCTATGTTTTTGGGGCTTATTTTAGTGTTTTCTATAGGTTGTGACAACAAAAATAATAATAACAATAATGGCAATGGAGGAGATGACAATCCACCAGCGACTTCGTACGAAATAACATCTTCTGAAGCTGGTAATATTTTGGAAACACTAGAAATTTCATTAGACTCTTTTGTTGCAAAGGCAAACGATAAAAATGTTTCATCGGCAAGTGGTTTAACGCAATCAATGATTAATGCGTTAACAATAATTTTGAACGACTCTTATGGTGCTATTGATTTTTACAATCAATTTACTGAGGGTTCATTTAACGTGGATCAGTTGTATACATACAAAACACTTTCGACAGATAAGTTTGGTGATGTGAAAAATACCAACGACGAAAAGTTATCTATTGATTTAGTTTATTACACTGAAAACCAAAGTTTTGAAAATTATTCTTATGAAATAACAGTTGATAAAGGGTCTGTAAAAAAATTAAACTTTAGATACTTTGTGACAACTGATACTGGAACAACAGTAATTAATATGTATGAAGCTGACTTTGATTTTACAAACAGCACACTTCAATTGTTGTATATTAAGCCTATAAAAAATACTTGGGTTACAAGTGAAGAATACTTAAATATTTTCTTTACTGAAGATAACATTGGAAATGTTGAATGGGGCAGTTTATTTGATGTTAAAATTGATCTGAATAGTACTACAAATTTAGTTACTGCAAATCGTTACATCGACACTCTCACGGATACTATGAAAGAAAAAGTAATTGATTTTTCTTACAATGATTTCTATCAAAACTTAGCAGTTCTTGCTACAAATGACGAATCTGAAACAATTTCTGATAAATTTTCAGCTTTAGTTTCTATCGAACATATCACTTATAATTACAGCGAAAATAAGTTTAATGTAACAGACTAAAAGGAGAAAATATGTTAAAAAAATTAAGAACGATTTTAATTTTTATGCTCATAGTACCATTAATGTTTTCTATTTCCGCTTGTAAGAAAAAAGACAATAATTCAGGAAGTAATGGAACTCAAAACGAGCAGGGTGGTGGCATTCCATCTAACCCAGATAATCCATCAACCCCAGATAATCCATCTTCAGTTGATGATACATATACAGTTAGTTTTGATTATGATATGCCAGAAAGACTTGAGGGATTGCTAGAGGATTACGAGGTTAGTGCTAGCACAAGTGATACCACAGTACTTCCAACTATAAGCAATACTAGACTTGCTAGTTATTTTTTGGGTTGGTATGATGAAGAAAATGAGCTTATTGAAACAGGTGTTAAAGCTGATAAAGGCGAGACAATTTACCTGAAAGCAAAATGGAATTCTGGACTTAATAAGTATTATTATAGCGAGGGGTTGACATTTGAAATAAATACAACCACTGGATACGCAACAATTACATCATACACAGGCACAGACGAGGTTGTTTATCTTCCAATTTATTACTCGAACAAGAGTATAGATTATTTGGTAAGAATTATTGGAGAAAGTGCTTTTGAAAATTCTACAGCAAAAGAGGTTAAAACTTCTTTTGAAGCACTTACAATCAATAGTAAAGCATTTAAAAATTCAAAACTAGAAAAGTTTGATTTTTCTGGCGTTTACATAATTGGAGACGAAGCGTTTTATGGCACAAAGCTTACGTCAGCAGTAATGGGTAAGTTTTTGCAAGAGTGTGGTTATGGAGCTTTCCAAAACTGCTCAGAGCTTGAAGAGGCTGATTTTTCTAAAATAGAGCTCTCTACATTCACTTCAATTTCTTCTTATTTATTTGCTAATTGTGCAAAACTATCGTCAGTAAAAATTAATAACTATATTACAACCATTAATAGTTATACTTTTTTAAATTGTTCTGCACTTGCAAATGTTGATTTTTTGGCAGAACATAATATTTCTAATCTTTCAAGTTATGTGTTTGCTAACTGCACAGCAATTGAAGAATTGACACTGCCTAAAAAGATTGATAATATTGGTTATGATGTATTTTCTGGTTGCTCGAATGTGAAAAAATTGAATTTGGGAGCAATACACTATGTTAACTCTAGTGATAGAATGAGCACATATTTGGGTGATTTGACAGCGTCATTGCAAGAAATTACTTTGGTTGGAAATACAATAACTGATATACCTAGCTACTATTTTTCAGGTTATTCTAATCTTACAAAGTTTACAATGTGCAATAGCGTGGAAAGTCTAGGTTCTTACGCATTTATGGGTTGTACCAGTTTAAGTGAAATTACATTATCTGCTAATTTAGATATCGACAATTTTTCTGTGTCATCAATTACCGATACTGCTTGGTATAACAATATGACTGAGTGTTTGGTTATTGATAATGTATTGCTAGTTGCACCAACAACGATTTCTGGGGAAGTGACAATCCAAAACGGAATTACAACAATTTCCGCTTCTGCATTCAAAAATAATACAGCAATTACAAAAGCGAACATTCCATCAACTGTGAGTTTTATAGGCGAAAGTGCATTCTATTATTGCACAGCCCTTGAGGTTGTTAACTTTGAAGAGAATAATGTTCTTGAATCAATTAGTGATAGCACATTCTATGGCTGTTCTGCATTAAAATTAATTAATTTTGAAAATTGCACAAATTTAACAATTTTGGGCAAATGGGCATTTAGAGATGCGTTGAACGTAAGCGAATTTGCGTTGCCAGCTTCACTCGCTGAGCTTGGCGAAGATGCGTTTAGAAATGCAAGAGTTTCAGCTTACACAATTGCAGAAGCTAATACAAAGTTTGAAACAATAAATGGAGTTCTTTATGAAGAAAAAGATGGAAAACCAGTAACGCTTCTTGCTTATCCGAAAAGAAATACCAATAATACTTTTGTTGTTCCTGAAACAGTGACTTGCATCAAAAATTATGCTTTTAGTAACACAGGATATTTGGTTGCGGTTTATATCGCATCAACGAATGCTGGTGCTGAGAATTATGCATTTGATGGAGCTGGTAGATATGGCGTTCTATCGGTTTACACAGAAGATCTGTCACTTTCGTTTGCTTCGTCGCTAATTTATGTTTACAAGCTAATGTCAGATGAAAATTATACAGTTTCTGATGATGGAAATTATACAATTTCAATTGTTGATGGAGTTGAGGTGACAGAGGGAAATTATTATGCAAAAATTGACAATGATGGTGACTATGTTTTTGTTAGTTTCAATGTAAATGTTTCAGGTGAAACAATTGAAACAACCTCTCAAAGTGTTGTAAATTTAGAGTTTGTTTTATAAAAAATTAAAAATATGCCAAATGGCATATTTTTTTTGTGAATAAAAAAGGGAAAAATTGATTTATTCCGAAATAACTTAGTATATGCATTTTTGAAAAATTTATGCACAAATATAATCTGGGAGTGAATTTTGGAAAAACAGTCTTTTGAAGATTTTAAAACTGAATTAAAACAAAAGAACGATTTAGTTTCCGTTGCTTCTAGATACGTGCAACTGGAAAGAAAGGGTAGATATTTTTGGTGCAGGTGCCCATTCCATGGCGAAAAAACACCTTCTCTTTGCATTAATGATATCGACAATATGTTTATTTGCTATGGTTGTCACCTTGGCGGTGACGTGATAAAGTTTGTTATGCAAATTGAGTCACTTGACTTTATGGAAGCGATTAAACTTATGGCTTCGTGGGCTAATATGGAAGTTCCTGAAACATTCCAAAATAGTGGAGACGGAAAAGACATAGCTCTAGCCAAAAAGAGAAAGGATAGGCTTATTTCTTTAATGAAAGAGACTGCTAAGCATTATCATAGTAATTTGTCTAAACCTTCAG
>CAZFPH010000108.1:0-3958 GCA_964520955.1 uncultured Lachnospiraceae bacterium | reverse complement strand
TGGTGACGAGGACCAGTGCATATACTCTTGGCGTGGTGCACAAGTTGGAAATGTTAAGCAGTACACAATTGACTTTGAGGGCTGTAAAATTTTTAAGCTTGAGCAAAACTACAGGTCAACAAAAAAGATTATTGCTCTTGCAAACAAACTTATCAAAAACAACACAAACCGCATTGAGAAAAACCTCTGGACAGCAAATGACGAGGGTGCTGAAATTGAACTAAAGCAAACCTATAACGATATTGAAGAGGCAGAATTTGTTGCTGAAAAAATTGAAGACTTAGTTCAAAATAGTGGTTACAAATACTCAGATTTTGCAGTTTTGATGCGTGTTAACTCACTTTCACGTATCTTAGAAGAAAAACTTTTAACGTACAACGTTCCATACAAGGTGTATGGTGGTCATAAATTCTTTGAAAGAAAAGAAATTAAAGACACAACATCATATTTGTACTTAATAGCAAACCCTAATGACAAAGAAGCAACTATTCGTATGCTCGGCTTTCCAAAAAAAGGCATTGGTGATGCATCAATCGCTCAACTTTCAGAAATTGCTGATGAAAACAGCGTTTCTATTATGGATATTATTGATAACCCAATGAGGTTTAATGTTACGGGAGCACTTGCAAATAAACTTGTTCCAGTTAAAGAACTTTTTGACGACCTTGCAAAACAAAAAGAGGTTATGCCTCTTGAAGATTTTGTTATTTATATGATAAAAAAAGTTGGCATAAAAGAAGCGATTGGAACAAAAACTGAAGAAGACGAAAACAGGTGCTTAAACATTGACGATTTCGTTATGTCTGTTTCTGAATTTTCAGACGCCAACGAAGGTGCAAGCATTGACGACTTTTTGCAGAGTATAACACTTATGCGTGACATTGACTCAATGAACGACGAGGATAATTTCGTTTCGCTAATCACAGTTCACGCTGCAAAGGGTCTTGAGTTTAACACAGTATTTTTGGTGGGGCTTAATGACGGATTATTTCCGCTCTCAAGAGCAATTAACAGCACAAATCCAAATGAACTTGAAGAAGAACGCAGGCTTATGTATGTTGCAATCACCAGAGCAAAAAAGAAGCTTTTTGTTTCAAGGTCAAAGACTAAATTTAGTTTTGAATCTAAGCGAAGCGAATACACTCAAATTTCAAGGTTTTTAGACGAAATGTTTGACGACCTTAAAAAGAAAGTTTCAAACGGAAGTGTACTCAGAACCAACCTTGACGATAGTGGATTTGGAAGTTATCTCTCTGGTTCGTCTAGGCGTGAAAGTTTAGATCAAATGATGTCATCACACGCAAATATTGTTAATGTTTCTAAACCAAAAACTGAAACAAGCGTTTCAAGTATGGCAAGTAGTATGAAATCCATTCCAACGGCAGAATACTCAAAATATAAAAAAGGCGTGCGTGTTCGCCATAACCATTTTGGCGAGGGAACTATCACTCTTGGAATTACCGACTTTGCAAGTGCTTTCGTTACAATTCAATTTGACAAAGTTGGTATAAAAACTTTATCATTAAAATATGCAAATTTGGAAATTATTGAAGCGTAGGTAAAAATGAATAACGAACAAAAAATTGAAAGAATGAAGGTTTTAATCGAAAAAGTTAGCAAGGCTAGCTACGATTATTATGTGCTCGACAATCCAACCATTTCAGACAAAGAATGGGACACTCTTTACTATGAACTTTTGGACCTCGAAAAAGAAACCGGTATCGTTCTTGAAAATTCACCATCACAAAAAGTTGGTGGTGAAACACTTGATAAGTTTAAAAAAGTCACTCACAAAAACAAACTTTACAGCCTCAGCAAAGCACAAACAGCTGAAGAAATTATCGATTGGAACACCAGAAACCAAAATATTTTCAGTTTTGATGAAGAATATTCAATAGAGTATAAATTCGATGGACTATCGCTTGCAATCACATATGAAAACGGAAAACTAGTGCAGGCATCAACTCGTGGAACTGGTGAAATTGGTGAAGATGTTACCGAGCAAGTAAAAACTATTAGAACCGTACCTCTATCAATTGACTATAAGGGACTTGTTATTGTTCAGGGCGAGGGCATTATCAAACTTTCTGAGCTTGAAAAGTACAACAATTCAACTGACGACAAACTCAAAAATGCTAGAAATGCCGTTGCTGGAGCAATAAGAAACCTTGACCCAAAAATCACGGCAAAACGCAGACTCGACTTTTTTGCATACAACATAAATTACGCACCTGACATAACCTTTGAAAGCCAAGACGAAATGTTTAACTTTTTAAAGCAACAGGGATTTTTGGTTGGCAAATTTTTCAAAATTGTCCACAACATAGACGAAATTTTGAAACTTATCAATAAGACCGAAAAAGTAAGAAACTCCCTAGATTATCTGATTGACGGAATGGTTATAAAAATCAATAAAACTAACGTCCGTGAAATGCTTGGTGCTACTGAAAAAGCTCCAAGATGGGCAGTGGCATACAAATTTGAAGCAGAGGAAACCTCGACTATTCTCGAAAGTATTACCTGGCAAGTGGGAAGAACAGGAAAAATCACTCCAGTTGCTGAGCTTGAAGCAACCGAACTATGTGGCGTAACAATAAAGAGAGCAACTCTCAACAATTATAACGATATTAAAAGAAAAAAAGTTAAACTCGGCGACAGAGTGTTTATCAGGCGAAGCAACGATGTTATTCCAGAAATTCTTTCAGTTGCAGAAACCTACACACACTCAAAAACAATAGTAAAACCTACAAATTGTCCTTGTTGCGGAGTGCTTTTGGAAGATACTGAAACAGAATTATATTGTCCAAATCACTCAGGTTGTAGAACCCAAATTGTGCTAAAACTCACACAATATGCTAGCCGTAATGCAATGAACATTGATGGTCTTTCTGTTAAAACACTTGAACAACTTTACGATAAGTTCAATGTTAGAACTTTCAGCGACATATACAAGCTAAAAGCAGAGCAACTTGCTCACCTTGACGGATTTAAAGATAAAAAAATCAATAATATTTTAACCAGTATTCAAAAGAGTAGAGTGGCGAAACTTTCTAACTTTATCTTTGCTTTGGGCATTGGAAATATTGGCATAAAAACTGCAAAACAGCTCGCAAAACATTATAAAACCATTGAAAATTTGTCAAAAGCAACTGTAAATGAGCTTATTGAGCTTGATGACATTGCAGAAATAACAGCTTCAGAAATATTCCATTATTTTAATGAAGATTTTAATAAGGCTGAAATTAACGAGCTTATAAATAATTTTGTAGAAATAGAACAACCTAAAGAAACAGCCACAACTGGGGGCTATTTTGAAGGTAAAAAATGTGTTTTAACTGGCACTCTTTCATCATTTTCAAGAAAAGAAGCCGAAGAACTAATCGAAGCACAGGGTGGAATCACTTCTTCATCAGTGACTAGTGCAA
Source organism: uncultured Lachnospiraceae bacterium (assembly GCA_964520955.1). Lineage (GTDB taxonomy): Bacteria > Bacillota > Clostridia > Christensenellales > UBA1242 > RGIG1681. The sequence goes on along the minus strand of CAZFPH010000108.1, from coordinate 533 downwards.
CAAACATTGTTATTGTTGGCGAAGATGCAGGAAGCAAACTTGACAAAGCAAAAAAACTCGGCATACAAATTATGTACGAATCCGAGTTTTTGGAAAAAATTAAAAATTAAAAAATTTAGCCTAATTCTAACTGCTTAGAGTTAGGCTTTTTTAGTGTGTAAACCTTGCATTCATCTCTATCTTTTTCCTCAGGAGTGCTTGCAGGTTTTGCATGTAGGTTTATTATATCAACATTTTCATTAATAAATTTTTTTGGACGCTTTTTAAATGGACTATCGTCAAAAAAATATTGAAACTGAATAGTGCCACCTTCGTTTAATTTTTCATCATAAAGTTTTCTTAAAACATTATTAAATTTAAAGCGTAAGACATAATCATAAATGTTAGAAAGTAGTATAACATCGTATTTTTCTGGCAGTCTTTTTGGGAATTCTTCTAGCCTTGAAACTATGTAAGAAAGTTTATATTCTCCATCAATTAAAATTTTTTGCAGTTTTTTGTAGGCTTCTTCTGAGTGATAAAACTCACTAAAC
>CAZFPH010000107.1:0-3996 GCA_964520955.1 uncultured Lachnospiraceae bacterium | reverse complement strand
AAAAAATTGAATTGCTTGCAGAACTAGGTTATATTTTATCTGAAAAATCATTAAACGAGCTTAGTACAAAAATTAATATCAGAACTTTAGACTTAGCAAATTGCCTGATAGATGATGGATATTTTGACGACTTGAGCACCGCTGCAAAATTTGTGTCTAAAGAACTAAAAGTTTCAACAAAGGCAAGACTTGATGCGGATTATGTTATTTCTAAACTTTCTGCAATAGGTGCAAAGATGGTTTGGGCGCACCCAATTTATGGCGTTGGTGACAAGCCAAGAACGCTAGACGAAGTTAGGGAACTTGCGGGTGAACTTAAAAACTTTGGTCTTAATGGTCTTGAGTGTTATTACTCTTTGTATGATGAAGAAGAAATTAATGAGCTAATTAAAATTGCGTCAAGCCTTGAATTATTTGTAACTTCAGGCTCAGATTATCACGGAAAGAACAAGCCTGTCCACATTGCGGAATATTCAAGAGATGGCACAGCGGTTAATTTTAATAATGTCAAAGTTGATAAAATATTTAATAAGTATGTAATTTCGTTTGATGAAAAAGCAGACTTAAAGGGAAATAATTATGAGTGTTAGTTCTGTAAAAATTTATCTTGAAAAATTTGGCAAAGCATCTAGTGTTATGGAGTTTGAGGTTTCTAGTGCAACAGTTGAGCTTGCGGCAAAAGCTGTTGGTTGTGAGCCAGCACATATTGCAAAATCTTTAACTTTTTGGGTAGATGAGCAACCTATTATGATTGTTTGTGCTGGAGATATGAAAATTGATAACAGCAAATATAAAGCTTATTTTCACACAAAGGCAAAAATGCTTTCTTTTGATGAAGTTGAAAGTGCTGTTGGTCACGCTGTTGGTGGTGTTTGTCCGTTTGCGATAAAAGAAAATGTCAAAGTGTATTTAGATGTGTCGCTAAAAAGATTTGATAAGGTTTATCCTGCTTGCGGAAGCTCAAACAGTGCAATAGGGCTTGCTATTAGTGAACTTGAAACAATTTGCCAAAACTATAACGGATTTATTAATGTTTGTAAACCTATTGAAAATTAGGAGGAGTTATGGCTGTATTTTTTACTGCTGATACGCACTTTGGCTTGGTGGACTATGAGGGGATTGTCAAACGTGATTTTAGACCCTTTGCATCTGTTCAAGAAATGAACGAGGCGATTATTAATTTGTGGAATACTCAGACTGATAGTGACGATATAATTTACCATATTGGCGATTTTGTAAACTATAACAAAAAAGATATCGATTCTTACGAAACTTGTTTTGATTTGGTAAAAAAAATTAACGCTAAGGTCATTTTAATACTTGGCAATAATGAAAAACGACTAGTGAGTCAAAAATTTGATGGTGATTTTGATGTGTTTAGAGATTATTTGCTAAAAAAAGGCTTTTACGATGTTGTTGAAGATGGATTGGAACTCGATATGTTTGGAGTTAAGTTATATTTAACTCACCAGCCAAAAGACCACAAAGAGGAAATGATAAACCTTTTTGGTCACATTCACGGCTGTTGTTTTGTAAAGAACTATGGGTTTAATGTTGGCGTGGATAATCACTATCTGTCACTCTTTTCAGAAGCCGAGATACAGCGGCTTATTGGTTGCCTTCCTATGTATGACGAAAATGTTTTTGATTAATGCTCCGAAATTGTGAGCATTTTTTTATTCATGAAATATAATATAAAAAGTTTAAAATAGGGTATTGACATTAAATTTAAATTATGTTAAAATAACCGTGTAGATAAAAATTTCATATTAAAAATGTAAATAATTAAGTTAAATTGCGGAAAAATTTGCAATATGAAAGTGAAATTTTTAATAGGGAGGAGAAAATGTTATCTGTATTACAAATTGTTTTATTATCAATTGCTGGCTTATTTGCAGTTGCTTCAATCGTTTTTATGGTAATGTTTATTGTTGAAATTACTGTAGAACAAAAAGAAAGGGTTGAAGAGGAAGAAGTTCAAAGCGTATTCACTCAACAAAATATCACTATTAATGTAGAAGAAAAGAAAGAAGAAGTAAATGTTGATGAAATGCTTGCAAAGCTTGAAGAAGATACAAAAGGAGAGACTAAAGTTGAGCCTGTTAAAGTAGAAGAAGTTAAAAAAGAAGAAATTGAAGCTTTAGACATTTCAAATTTAGATGAAGAAATTGCTCCAGTTGAAGTAGCTGAAGTTATTGTCGAAGAAAAGAAGGAAGAAGCCCCAGTTGTTACAAATGTTATAATCAATAACTTTGTACCAAGAGAAGAAACTCCAGTTGAAGAACTTGCTAATGTTGATGACACAGATGATGAAGATGACGCTGAAGACGGCGAAATGGAACTGCTATCTGACCTTAACGAATTAAAAACTGAAAACCACGAAATTATCACATCAAGCAATGTTATCGACTACAAAACGAGACTTGAAAAAATCATCGAAACTCGTAACAAGATTGACAGAGATTTATCAAAAATTCAAAAAGCAATCTTAAAATATGAAAGAACAAAAAGAAGAAAGAATAGAAATCAAAAAATGCTTGATAGACGTGCTGGTGAACTTACAAATTTAAACCTTGTTATGTACAGCGTAACAGATATCAAAAATGTTGATGAAGACAAAAAAGCTAAACAAGAAGAACTTACAGCACACATTGCAGAACTCAAAGCAAGTATCCAAGATGCTGACGAATACATCGAAAGCAACAAAGAAAAGAACGACCACAATGTTAAAATGGCTAAGTTCTTATTACAAGAAAAATCAAGATACAATGAAGAAATTGCAGAACTTCAAGCACTTATCAAAGCAACAGAAGACAACTCTGCAACAGCTTAGTATAATTTATCTAAAGCCCAAATTTGTTTGGGCTTTTTTATTTGACTAAAACTAATAAGTATTTTATTATTATAACTAATAATTGTTTTATTATTTTATAAAATAATAGTAGGTGGATTATGTTTAGTTTAAAGGGGCTTTTTAAAAGGAATAGCGATGAATTACAGATAAACAAAAAAACAAAAATCGGTGTTGTTCTTGGTGGTGGCGGTTGCAGAGGTGTTGGTCATATTGGTGTGCTAAAAGCTTTTGACGAACTTGGCGTTAAGATTGACTACCTTGCTTGTTGCAGTGCGGGAAGTATTGTTGGTGCTCTTTATTCATTTGGAAAAACACCTGCGGAAATTGAAAAACTTGCAAAGTCGCTAAAAAAACGTGATGTTTCAGGTGGTTCAATTCCATTTGTTAAACCTATGAAAACAGAAAAGCTCGAAAATATTTTAAATGATGTTTTTGGTGACGTAACAGTTTTCTCGGAAATGAAAATTCCAATCACTGTTGTTTGCACAGACCTCAAAACAGGTAAGGAAATAGATTTTGATTACGGAAACGTTGCAAAGGTCGTTTCTGCAAGTTGTGCCGTTCCTGGAGTGTTTACTCCTGTTGTATATGAGGATATGCACCTTGTTGATGGCGGACTAAGAAACAATGTTCCTGTTGATGTTGTTAGAAGAATGGGGGCAAATGTGGTTTTTGCAATCGACGTTAACCACTTGAGGGGTACGGGCACACAATCACTTTCAACTGTTAGTGTGCTTTCTGCAACAGTTGGTATTATGATGCAGTCAAAAGTTGATGAAACTTTAGAAATGGCAGACCTTATTTTTGAACCAGCACTTGAAACATTTTCTCCGCTCAAACTTGAGGGGATTGATGAAATGATTAAGATTGGCTATGATACTGTTATGGCAAACAAGTCAAAAATTATAAAGATGCTAGGGTTGCACCCTAACAAAATAGGAAAATATTTCACAAAAGATGAAAACGATAAGAAAATTTAGTTTAGCAGATTTCAGTAAGACAAAAGTAATGATTTCAATCATAGTGATTGTGTTGTTGCTTTTGTCATTTTTCTTTTCAACGAAGATAGAAGACGTATTAGGGCTAAACGCAACGCTTTCTAAAAATGAAACAACTGTTGAAAACATTTCTAGCTCGAGTTA
>CAZFPH010000106.1:0-4060 GCA_964520955.1 uncultured Lachnospiraceae bacterium | reverse complement strand
GAAAATACTTGCTTGGAGACGAGCCGGGAAAATAGAACGTTGCCGTTTTTCAATTTAGAGATGCATTTGCATCTCTTTTTTTATGCCTAATTATTTATATAAGCACATCGTTAAAAATGATTATTGTTTAATTTGAATAGTTTTATTGTTACAAATACCTTGGCAAATTGAATATTATTGGAATTATTGACATCTTATTCAAATTATGTTTTAATGATTATGTAAATTAATATTTTAAGTGAGGAAAATGCAATGGCACAAGACAATGAACTAATTGAACAAATTAAATCATCTGCAGTTGAGTTAGAGGAAGAAGGTTTGAATTTTTATGAATGCATAGAAGTTTTAAGAATGGCAAAAAGCAGAAATATTAATGGATATGTGCAGTTTAACGGAACAAAAATGTATTCTTTATTTGATAGCGAAGATGATTGCTACAAAAAAGTTTACGGAAAAACAAAGCTAGAATACGAAGATTATATGAGCGGTTTGCAAAAGAAATTTGATGATGATAGCAAAACAGCTGTTGAAAACTTTCAAAGAGCACTTCCAGAGCTTTTGGAAAAGGGTGAACAATTAATTTATTATCCTCAAAGAAAAAAAGAATGGAAGGATATGGTAGAGTTTCAAGGAACTTTGGCATTCCCTGAACTTGCAGCTTTTGAAGGGTGTATTAGTGTTTTTGAAAAACTTAGTGCAAATGTTAACCCTGATGAGGTTTTTGAATCGTTAAAAGGGTTAACCGAAGTAGAAAGAGACAATATATTGCAATTAGTTGCGTTATATCACAAGGACGGTCCAGAACTTGTTAAGAAATATTTCCCAGAGACTAAAGAATATTGGGGAAAAAGATTTGAGAAAATTGAAGCACAAAATGCAAGTTTTGGAAACCAACCATCACAGCCACAATAATAAAAGGCATAATATGTGCCTTTTTTTCTTGCAAAATTCGGCAAATAATACAAAAATATTGATTTATTTATTTTAAACCTCTATACTGGAATTATTGGAGGGAGTGTTTATGAGAAAATTTTTAGATTTTGTTAAAAAGCAATTGTTGATTATAGCATCTTGCGTGTTTATTGCTTTTACTGCTCTACTAATAGTAGTTTCTTGTTTGCCAAAAGGTGGAAAATATGAATATTCATTCTCAGCAATGGGCGTGACGATGGAGGTTGATTACATATTTGAGGGCGACAAACTTACTCTTGATGCTAATATAATGGGTGAATTTACCACAGAAACAACAGATTACAAAATTCAAAACGGCAAACTTTATGTTGTTAATCTTGAAACAAACGAGTGGGAATATTGCGGAAAAATCAATGCTTATGAAATCGTTATTGAGGGAACTGATGAAACCACAAACCTTGAAATGGAAGTTGTGCTTGAATGTAAAGCTACAAAGGCAGTTAGAACACTTAGTATTGTTATGATGTGCATTTCAGGTGTTCTTGCACTCGGCTCTGCTAGCATAGTAGTCTTTGAGAAAAAAGGTATCATTAAAATTAAGGGAAAAGTAGCAGAAGAAAGTGTTACTTCAGGAGAAAATAACGCTGGTGTAACTGAAAATTCAGCACAAAATTATGCTGTGGTGATAGAAGAATCTGCTGAAACGCAGGCGAAAACGGCTGAAGATGTTCAGGAGGGAATCGATGAAACCGAGCCAACTGAAACCACTGGAGAAAAACAATAAAAAATAAAGAAAAAATAATAAAATATTATGTAAAAATAAAAAATATGGGTATTCCCATATTTTTTATTACTTCCTATATATCTTTTCAAATGGATAAGTTTTAAGAAAACACTATTCTATTTTGGCTGAAAAGTACAACAATTTGGGCAGGCTGTGTTATCACAAGTTTGAACAGTTATTCCATTTGCGGTGCAGACTTTGTCTGAGTTAAAAATGCAGTCTGCTTTGCAGTCGACTTTTATATTTTTCCTTACTGGTGGCTGGTCGACTCTGCCAATTTCATTAACCTCTTCGTGAGAGGGAACGTAGGTTTTGCAACCAGTATCTTTCATAACCTCCACTTCTTTTGCAGTGCAATTATTGTTTTTGTTATATAGACAACCTTTTCTTTTACATTTTAAATCGAACATAACTTCTCCTTTTATAGTTATTATGTCTAATTTTTTAATTTATATTACGAATATTGACTTTAATAAAATTATTGTGCTAAAATTAAGCCATAAAAAATACATTAAAGGAATTTTAGATATGAAAGTAATTTTATTAAAAGATGTTAAAGCTCAAGGCAAAAAAGGCGACGTGATTAACGTTAACGATGGTTATGCAAACAACTTTTTGTTTAAAAATGGATTAGCTGTTCCTGCAAACCAAGCAAATGTTAACACCAATAACAAGCAAAAAGAAGCCGAAGCAAAACGTATTGCTGAAGAAACTGCTGAAGCAAGAGAGCTTCTTAAAAAACTTGAGGCAATCGAACTTGAGTTTGTTATAGAAGTTGGTGAAAGAGGTAAGGCTTTTGGTTCAATAACTAATAAAGAAATTTCTGAAGAACTTGCTAAAAAGGGTTATGATGTTGACAAAAAATGCATTAACATTCAGGCAATTAAAACCGCAGGCAAGTTTGAAGCAGAATTAAAGCTTTATAAAGGCGTTTCAGGTAAACTCAGAATTGACGTAAAAGCTAAATAAATTTCGCACTCCACAGGTAGGGGGTGTTTTTTTATGTAAAAAACCGAGGTAGTGACGCAAAACACCAGTATTGCTTTTTTTGGATATTTATGGTAAAATTGTATAATCAAAATTATGGGGGATAATATGGATAAAAAAGTTAAACCTAGCAAAAAAAGAACAGATGTGCTCTGCAGAGCAGAAGCAGAGGAATTTGCTAGAAACAATACAAATTTTTATAGCATTATAAACTCTGAGTTTGAAGGAATAAGGTATGCTCTTTTGAGTTCGGTTTCAGGCGACGAGTATTATCTTGCAAAAATTGGCAAGAAGTTAGGATTTTTTTCAGAAATTCCAACTTATATTGTTGAGTTGATAAGGCCAGAACCTGTAAAGCCTCTTATTATAAATAATGAAATTGCGATGGAGGCAGTTGATGGGTTTCGTGGTGTGGATTTGGTGGTTGAGGGTAAAGATTCATTGCAAGCATTATATTTTAATGATGACTTGTATCCCTTCAAATCTGAAAACGATAGAAAGCAGTTTGATATGTTTTGTTTAGACGTTTGCGGAGAAAGAACCAAGTTTGAAACGCTAAATGACCTGGGTGATTATTTTTCAGATAACAACTTTGTTTTAATGTTAAAAGATAATGTGTTTTACTACACATTTAAAGTGGGACTAGACGACAGCACTCCAATAAGAAGAAATTTTTATGACCTTAGAGTTAGGAGAGAGATTGATAAACTCAGGGAAAAATATGCAAAATCAAATACTCCAGCAGGAGAGGAAAAAGAGGCATAAAATTCTCAAAATCACTATTGACATCGCATATAAAGTATGTTAGCATAATCGAATTCAAAGGAGATTATTATGATAAAAGCATTAGTAAAAAGAAAAACACGAACCGATATTTTAACAGGAGCAGAGGCAGATGAGTTTGCAAGACTCCACACAGCTATCTACAATGGCGGTGATGTAAGCTCTATGGTTGGTTTTAATAATTCTACTTTTGGACTGTTAAAATCTGTTATAGGTGACAAATATTATGTAGTTGAACTTGGAGAGGTTAGGTCTTTTGATGGGCTTAATGATTTTGCAAGAGTTGAACGCATTAGACCAGAACCAGTTGAACTTAGACTAGAAAATGGACAAACCCCACAAGAAGTTTATAATGGTCACAGAAAATTTGATTTTCCTGTAGTTTCAAAATCAGGCAAAAAAGATGAAAGACTTTACTTTAATTATACTTTGTATCCATTTAGATCAGAAGAAGACAGAAAAGCTTTTGAAGAATTTGAGTTCAATATTTATTTTGCTGATAGGTCACTTGATTCAATTGAAAAAATAACAGACTATTTTGCTGATGAAAACTTTGCAATTACAACTAAAGACGCAATTATGGAAAATATCTAC
>CAZFPH010000105.1:310-4133 GCA_964520955.1 uncultured Lachnospiraceae bacterium | reverse complement strand
CACGCTTTGCAAGGTATTCGTAAACAGTCACAACGTGAACAGGCTTGCCTGATAGAACGTCAAGGTAAGCTGCGAGTGTGGAAACCAAAGTTTTACCTTCACCAGTACACATTTCTGCAATACGACCTTGATGCAAAACAATACCACCAAGAATTTGAACGTGGAAATGTCTCATTTTTAAAACTCTTGTTGACGCCTCACGAACAACTGCGTATGCATCTGGCAAAAGGTCATCAAGTGTTTCACCATTTTTGTAACGTTCTTTTAAAATATTTGTCTGATTTTTAAGTTCTTCATCAGACATTTTTGCATATTTATCAGCAAGTGCTTCAATTTTAGAAGCTATTTTTTCAAGTTTTTTCAAACTTTTATTATTATCAAAATTGCGAATTGCATTTATTAAGCCCATATTATTCTCCTAAACATATACATATTAACGCATTTTAGTTAAAATGTAAAGTTCTGATTAATTTTCTTATCACGAAAGTTAGTATATTTTTGTCAAATTAACTGCTTTTTATCATATTTTGCCTTGTTTTTGCAAAAGTAAGCGTTTTAACACTACTAGATTTACTTTTCTTTAAAACCTTTGCACATTCACTGAGCGTTGAACCTGTGGTAAAAACATCGTCAACAACCAAAATATTTTTTCTAGAAATCAAATCCTTGGCATCGTCTTTTACTTCAATTGTTCCAATAATATTTTTGATTCTATCTCTTCTAGAAAGCCCTGCTTGATGCGTATTTTCTTTAATTTTATCGAAAGCATCAATCACTGGAACATTCACCAGTATCGAAATTTCTTTAGCGATTTCCTCTGCTTGGTTAAAACCCCTTTCTTTTAGCCTCGCCTTTGAAATTGGGACAAAAGTGATATAGTCAACACCTTTACAGTATTCCCTATCTTCCGCCATCATATATGCTAAATATCTTGCAAGGTATTTCTTTCTGTTGTATTTCAAATTTTTAACAATTCGTGCAGAAACTTCCGAGTATGATGAAAAAGAATGATTTATGTCAAACTCATACTTTATCTCTTTGCACTCATCGCATATTGTATTCCCTTCGACCACTGGTTCTCCACATTTTGAGCAGAGCGTACCAGAAAATATTTCCAGTTTTTCATAACAACCATCGCAAAGTCCATACTTTATAGTATCTGGTATCTCTCTTCCACAATAAATGCACTTATGGTTTGTTAAAAATAAATCTTCAACAAAGTTTACAAAACCTTTCATTGCTATCTTAAAATCCATAAACATATTATCTAAAATTATTAAAATATTGTCAAGGAGTGCATTGTGATTGACACAATTTGTCAAAATTTGTTAATATCATACTTGTACTCAAGGAGAAAATTATGATTCAAATAGCAATTGATGGATACTCAGGAAGTGGCAAAGGCGAACTTTCAAACGGACTTGCAAAAAAACTAAGCCTAAAACACCTAGACACAGGTGCAATTCTTCGTGGAATGGGTCTTTATTTTTACAATATCGGAATAACCGAAATTGACAACAAAATTATTGATAACCATTACAACAACTTAAATATCAAAATTGAATTTGATAACGATAGACAAATCACCTATCTAAATGGCGAAGATGTTTCAACAGCAATAAGGCAAGAGCATATTGGAGCAATGGCATCAAGAGTTGCCGCAATACCAAAAGCAATGAAAAAACTTATTGATATTAGCCAAGAATTCGCTTCAAAGTACGATTGCGTTTTAGACGGCAGAAACATAACAAGCGAAGTTTTGCCTGATGCCGACGTAAAAATTTTCTTAGACGCTTCTCCTGAATGTAGAGCAAAAAGAAGATATAACGAGCTTATAGCAAAAGGCATTGAATGTGATTATGACAATATTTATGATAGTTTGAAAGAAAGAGACTACAGAGACACTCACAGAGAATTTTCAAGAATGTATATTGTTGAAGACGCTTTTGTTGTAGATAACTCTAATATGAATATTGAAGAAACCATCAATCACTGCTATAATCATATTGCAAAAATATTAAAAGAAAAAGGGAAAATTTAAATGATACAGCTTTGTATCATTTTTTAATAGGTAACTATGAAAATTGATTATGAAAACTTGGAAGTTTTATCCCCCGCTGGAAACCTTGAAAGTTTTAACTCTGCTCTAAACAATGGTGCTGACGCAATTTATCTTGGGCTTTCAAATTTTAATGCTCGTATGAAAGCGGACAATTTCAATGAAGACAATATTTTGGATACGGTAAAAAAGGCACACCTTTTTGGTGTGAAAGTTTATGTGGTAATAAACACTCTTCTTGAGGACGCGGATTTTGATGAACTTTTAAACCTTGTGGGGTTTCTTACAGAAAAGGCAAGGGTCGACGCTTTTATTATTCAAGACCTTGGCGTTGCTTATCTTCTCAAAACTTGCTTTGATGGAATTGTTTTGCACGCAAGTACACAAATGGGCGTGCATAATCTTGAGGGGGCAAAAGTTCTCGAAAAATTTGGGTTTTCAAGAGTTGTTCTTTCAAGAGAAACAAAACTTGAAGATATAAAGAAAATTAAACAACACACAAACCTTGAAATTGAGTACTTTGTTCAAGGAGCACTCTGCGTTGCCTTTTCAGGAAATTGCTACCTGTCTGCTATCGAAAACAACGCAAGCGGAAATGAGGGCAAGTGTTTGCAACTTTGCAGACTTCCTTACTTTAGTTCCCTTTCAAAACAAAGCAAATATTACCTTAGCCCACGAGACCTTTCCCTGCTTGAAAACTTACAAGAATTAATTAATGCTGGTGTCACAAGTTTTAAAATCGAGGGCAGGCTCAGACACGCTGGATATGTAGCAACAGCAACAAATATTTACAAACAAGCAATAAACCACATTAAATATGGCACATTTACAAAGGATTTTATTAGCGATAGCAATCAAAAACTTAGAGTAGCGTTTTCTAGAGGTGAATTTAACAAAACTGCATACTTAAATAGTGGCACGCCAGAAGGTACTATATATCCAGACCATCAAAATCATATCGGCATAAAAATTGGCGAAGTTATATCCGTTAAGCCTTTCAAAAATGATTTGTTTAAAGTTCAAATAAAATCCGAACACAAACTTTCTACAGGCGATGGTTTGAAAATTATTGACAGCAAAAACAAGACTCAAATTGCAAGCCTTGGTGTTGGAAATGTTGAAGAAAACGGAAATGTTTACACCATATATACAAAATCAAAATTTAATGCAGGTTTAGATGTTCACCTAACACAAAACTCGGTTTCAGAAAATCAATTGTTAGAGAAAACTCGAAAAATAAAATTAAATTTAAATGTGACAGCATACGCAGGGTCAAACCTCACTATTACAGCAAACATAAATGGTAGCACATTCTGCTACAATGCTGACGTTATTCTCGAAAAAGCCAACTCTCATCCACTAACCGAAAGCGACCTTGTCTCTTCTTTTACAAAACTAACTGACACTCCTTTTGTTTTAGAAAATCTATCTTTAACAACTGATGGTGTCTTCATTCCAAAAAGCGTGCTCAATAATGCAAGAAGAGAACTTGCAAAATACCTAGAAATCGAAATTTTAAAAACCTATAAATCTCCTTTTGTTAAGTTTAATTCGAACGCTTTCCAAACTCTTAAAAATGTAAAAATAATTTCTAAACCAGAAAATTTATACATTGTAGACGAAAACTACAACCATTTAGAATCTAATACGCACTATATTTTTTCGCCAAGTTATTATAATGTCGAAACACTAGAAATTTTTAAAACAAAAGCAGATAAATATAATATTTCTCTAAGCCTACCAAACATAATGTCAGGCAAAGAT
>CAZFPH010000105.1:0-300 GCA_964520955.1 uncultured Lachnospiraceae bacterium | reverse complement strand
ACAACTTTTTAAATAGCTCAAGCGTTAAATATTCGCTTTTTGCGAACAATATTTATGGATTGTTTTACGCAGAACTTGGCTACAATATTATTGTTTCACCACTATTAAACGTCAAAAACAATTACGCATTAAAATACCTAAACTCACTAAATATCAGTACAATTTGTGCAAGTATTGAGTCAAGTGATAACTTTGTTTCAGATTTTAACCTAATATCATTTTCTTCAGGCAGTTTCCCATTAATGACATTTGTCCATTGCCCAGTAAAGGCAAATTTTAATAGTAAATGTAGCAACTGCA
>CAZFPH010000104.1:0-4248 GCA_964520955.1 uncultured Lachnospiraceae bacterium | reverse complement strand
TCAAATGGAATGAGAATGAAACATAACGCTGATGAACCTATTTATGTTTCAATTTCAAACGAATTTTCAGACACTGAAAGGAAAGATATAATCAAATCTTTAGATTATGTTTTTGGGATAGTTGGCGGAATTAATCCTAATTATTACTATGAGATAGTTGAAAGTGTTAACGATTCTAGTTATAAAAACAAGGTGGTTCTAAAAATAGGCATTAAGCAATCTAGCAACGATGTTGATGGTGTTCAGATGACGGATAAAACTAGTAAACTTGCTCGTTTTACTGGAAAAGGAACATTTGGCTTAAGCAATGAGGTATTGTTTGACCCAGATTTTTTAGAAAGTAACAAAGAAGCTGGCAGGCTTTATGGAGTTTCCGTGCACGAACTTTTGCATTGTTTTGGAATTGACGATGTATATTGCTTGGAAGATGGCACTTATTATAGTAATACATTTTTAAATCCAATGGTTGAAGACGATGGTTTGATAATGATTACGCCAAACGATTATTTGATACTTTTTTCTATGTATCCTGAAAAATTTAAGTCACAACAAGAAAAAGATTCTTATGTTGAAGCCGTAAAAAAGTTCATTGAGCAGTACAGCAAAGAATATTATAATATGCATTATATGGCAAGGGTTCAGGGCTATAGAGAATTTGGGTATTCAGAAAATAGAATTAACCAGCTTACAGCACCTGTAAACGAAAATATAGAACTTAGCTTTGAGGCTTGTAGTAATTTGAAGACTACAAAACTTATTGAAGTTATTGTAAAAAATGGCAAGTATAAAATTTTTACATACGACAAAAATTCAAACTTTATTGACGAATTTGAAGGCGATGCTTTTTATGTTAATGGGCAAATTTACTTGCAAGATGTGCAACTTGAAAAGTTTATGAAAGACAAGTATTCAAGGCTTGATATGTATATTTGCAAAGATGCAATGACGGACACATATAGCCTTAGTGATTTGGGTGGTATTGATATTTCAATAAATGGACTAGAAAAAAGTGCCTTAAATAATAAATCACAACCTGAACAATAAAGATAAAAAAACTAATATGCGAAAAACATATTAGTTTTTTTGTTTTATGTGTGAATTTTTTGAAGATTTGGTAATAATTTTATTGTAATTTGCGAGTTTTGAGGCAAAAATGTTATAAACTTTGGTGGCTAGAGTTTATAATTCGACATTTTTAGTCAAAATAAAACATATTTCAACATTTGTGCTCTTTTGATTAATTGTTGAATCTTAGTAAATTATGGTACTATTTTTTTGCTCGAAAAATTACGAGAATTAAATATTTTCAAGGAAGTTTTTATGGAAAATTGTAAAAAGATACTAATTGCAAATGAAAACATCGAAGAAACAAAAGAAATTTCACAAAAACTTACAACCGAAGAAACAGTTATTGACACAACTAACAATGGAAGAGAAGCATTAAATTTAATTTCAGAAAATAGCTACGACCTGATTATTTCGGACCTTGTCCTTGCTGAAATTGATGGCTTTGAAGTGATTGAACGAGCAAAAGAACTAAACAAGAACACAAAAATTATTGTACTATCTGCACTTTCTAGCGATACATTTATCAAAAAAGCAACTAATCTTGGAGTGGATTATTATATGCTTAAGCCTATTGATAGCGGTATTCTAGCAAAAAGAGTAAGAGATTTGTTTGTTAGTGAGGATAAAACAGATAATTTGCTTATTTCGAAAACTGATACAGATAAAGAAATTGAGGAAAAAATTACCAATATCTTTATCACTGTGGGTATTCCAGCACACATTAAAGGTTATCAATTTTTAAGAGAAGCAATTAAGCTTGCTATGGAAAATCCAGACATTATTAACTCTATAACCAAAAAACTTTATCCATCAATAGCAGAAAGATTTGAAACCTCGGCGTCAAAGGTTGAAAGAGCAATCAGACACGCTATTGAAGTTGCTTGGAGTAGGGGCAAAATTGAAAACATTAATAATGTTTTTGGGCTTACTGTTTATTCTAATAACGAAAAGCCAACAAATGGCGAATTTATTGCTCTTGTTGCAGACAAGATGCTTTTAGATGTTTAAGTTTAGTTAAAAATAACAAAAGTGGCGAAAGTCGCTTTTTGTTTTGCAAAATAATTTACAAAATTAGTTATTTTGAGTAGAATATTCAAGGTAAGGAGAAAAATTATGGAAGTTTATGTGAATAGTGAAGAAACTTTACTAGAGAATATTAAAAGAATAAAATCTGCTCAAAAAAAGTATTCTACATACACTCAAGAGCAAGTCGATAAGATTTTTAAGCACGTTGCTATGGTTGCTAATGACAATAGAATAGAGCTTGCTAAAATGGCTTATGAAGAGACTGGTATGGGTGTTATGGAAGACAAGGTAATTAAAAACCACTTTGCTTCTGAATATATCTACAATGCTTATAAAAATGAAAAGACAGTTGGCATTGTTGAAGAGGACAAGTCTTATGGTTATGCAAGAGTTGCTGATCCAATTGGTATTGTTGCTGCAATCATTCCAACAACAAACCCAACATCAACAACAATCTTTAAAGTGCTTCTTGCACTAAAAACAAGAAATGGTATTATTATCAGTCCACACCCAAGAGCAAAAAAGAGTACAATTGAAACAGCAAAATTGCTTTTGAACGCAGCAGTTGAGGCTGGTGCTCCAGAAGATATCATTGGTTGGATTGATGAGCCAAGTATGGCACTTTCTGGACTTGTTATGAAGAGTTGTAACATAATTCTCGCAACTGGTGGTCCAGCAATGGTTAAGGCTGCTTATTCATCAGGAAAACCTGCTATTGGTGTTGGCCCTGGAAACACTCCAGCAATCATTCATCAATCTGCAGATGTTAAGCTTGCCGTTAGCTCAATCATTCACTCAAAAATATTTGATAATGGTATGATTTGTGCAAGTGAACAAGCAGTTTTGGTTGATGATGAAATTTACGACGAAGTAAAGAAAGAATTTGA
The DNA here is from genome assembly GCA_964520955.1 of uncultured Lachnospiraceae bacterium. GTDB lineage: Bacteria > Bacillota > Clostridia > Christensenellales > UBA1242 > RGIG1681. The sequence continues at coordinate 1,267 of CAZFPH010000104.1, read as the reverse complement.
ACTTAGAAATTGCTATTATTTAAATGACGAAGAAAAAGCAAAGGTTTCAAGCGTACTCTTTATTGAAGGTGCACTCAACGCTAACATCGTTGGTAAGTCTGCATACAAAATTGCTGAAATGGCAGGAGTTAAAGTTCCTGAAAGCACAAAAATATTGATGGCTGAAGTGACAGACTACAATATGGCAAACGAAAAACTTGCTCGTGAAAAACTTTCACCAGTTCTTGCAGTTTACAAGTTTGAACACTTTGAAGAAGCAATTGTTGGTGCAAAGCGTCTTATTAAAGACGGCGGTTATGGTCACACTTCTTCGCTTTACATTAACACGGAAACAGAAAAAGAGCATCTTATGCAATATGAAGACAAGATGAGAACTTGTAGAATTCTCATTAACTCACCATCAGCATTTGGTGGTATTGGGGACGTTTACAACTTCAAGCTTGCTCCATCACTCACACTTGGTTGTGGAACTTGGGGTGGTAACTCAGTTTCAGAAAACGTTGGTGTAAAACACTTGCTCAACTATAAAACAGTTGCAATTAGGAGGGAAAATATGTTGTGGCTTAGAGTTCCAGAAAAAGTTTATTTCAAAAAGGGTTGCATGCCAGTTGCTCTTCAAGAACTTAGAGACGTTAGACATGCCAAAAAGGTATTTATTGTAACAGATAATTTCTTATATGAACATGGAGTTGTTGCTCCAATTGAAAAACAACTTGTGGATATGGGTATTCAAACACAAGTGTTCTTTAATGTTCCATCTGACCCAACACTTTCTTGTGCTACAAAGGGTGCAGAAATGATGAAAGCTTTTGCTCCAGACACAATTATTGCTGTTGGTGGTGGTTCTGCAATGGACGCTGCTAAAATTATGTGGGTTTTATATGAACACCCAGACGTTGAATTTAAAGATATGGCTATGCGTTTCTCTGATATTAGAAAACGTATTTACGAGTTCCCAAAAATGGGCGAGAAGGCTTACTTTATTGCTATTCCAACAAGCTCAGGTACAGGTTCAGAAGTTACACCATTTGCGGTTATCACAGATGACGCTACTGGCATCAAGTATCCACTTGCTGATTACCAGCTATTGCCAAATATGGCTATTGTTGAAACAGACCTTATGATGAGTGCTCCAAAGGGCTTAACCGCTGCTTCTGGTATTGATGCTCTTATTCATAGTTTAGAGGCTTATGTTTCAGTTATGGCTTCTGATTACACAGATGGCTTGGCACTTCAAGCAATTAAAACAATCTTTGAATATCTTCCA
>CAZFPH010000103.1:0-4264 GCA_964520955.1 uncultured Lachnospiraceae bacterium | reverse complement strand
GTCCCCAAACAGATGTCTCACGCCATCTATTGCGAGCCGTTCGGCGAGTCTATTGATCGCATTTTCTGTGTCTAAAGGTTTAACGGTATCAAAGTTAAATGTGTTGACAATGCGATCTAGTTTTGAAAGTTTTGAAACAACATTGTCAATGGTTCGTTTTAATAAAGAGTCTGTACTTGCAGTGCCAGAAGGATACTTCGTTTTATGTGAAGAGATAATATAATCTTCAACAGCTTCTTTTGAGTAAGCTCTTTTTAAAGCCTCCAAAACCTCATCTTTTGAAAGACCATTTGCTGAAAGAGCACTTATATTTGAGCGGATATATTGGTCGAAATCTCCAAAACCAGTCATACTGACAAGCATAGGAACTTTTAGAATATTTTTTATTTTTTCTTCGTAGTCAGCTGAAACATTTTCAATGGTTAAAGAGTCTAATTTAAAATTAATTAATTCATAGAGGTTAGAGTTTTCTATTTCTTTAACCGCATATTCTTTAATAAGCGTGTCTTGGCTTTTCCCGTTTGTTTTTTCAGGGAATAATTTTGACAATATTTTTGGAGTGTCAATACCGTTCGCCAAAACCTCGTTAATGTCGTCTGTTTTTACAAGACTAGTTATAACTTTGTCAATAATGTTTGGGTGAGTGAAAAGTTTAGAAACTTCTTTATAAGGAATAAGAGCAAGGTTAAAACTATTCATTCCATAAACTGGTCTTTTGACAACAGCTCCGTCAGATGTTGGGTCGGAGTAATAAATTCCGTGTTTGTTATATTTGTCATCTTCTATTCTAACTGCACAAGTTGCGTGATTTACGTAAACATTGTTTTTTGTATCAAAAGAAATTTCTGATTGATATGTGCAAGGAATATTAAGTCTTGAAAGTATTGAACAAAGCATACTGGCGAATCCGACACAAACAATCTTGTCTCCAGAGAGGACGCTCACAAGATTTCTTGAAACAGCAGGGTCTTCTTTTGGTGATTCTTCTGTATAAACTCTATCAGTAACAAATTGATAGGCCCATAAAAATTTCTCGTAATTTGAAAGAGGTTTTCCATTTATTCTTGCTTCTGAAATTTGTTTTACAATATTGTTAATGCTTTTGCTTGCCTTTAGTGCTTGCTCAACGGTGAAGCCCTCATCAAAAACAATATCTCTATGGTAAGTTTGTCTTATGTGTTTTACGTTTTCAGCTAAAACGAAAATTTCTTCTTCGTTATAAAGACCATCGAAAGAAGGATAAAGTTGATTTTTGTCATATCCTGAAAGAATTGTTACTTTTGCATTGGGAAACTGCTCAAAAATAAAATCAAGCAATTCGCCGTCAAGAACTATATCTTTGGCTATTTCAATATCTTGACCGTCTTGCACAAAAAATCTAAGAACCGCTTTAAGGGCATCACCCTCGGTTTCGGCATCAAGGTTGTTTTCTTTTATGAAGTTATTAAGCATACTTTTACTAATAAACATAAATCACCTCGCTTATTTTATTATACCATAAAACGAGGGTAAAAACAATACAAACAGCCAAAACAACGGATAAACCTCAAGGCTTGTCAAGTATTTTTTATTAATTTTTTTGCTATTAATTTTTTATTTTTCTAGTATTTTTATTTGACAAATTTTAAAAAATGTAAATTGTTGAAAAAACATTAAAAAATAATTAAAAAATCAGATAAAATATTTTACATAAACTCATAAATAATGTAAAATAAAATAGTATTATAAGGGGGCATAAATGGCAATGAAAAGAGGTTGTGGTGTTTTACTTCCAATATCTTCGCTACCAAACAAGTATGGTTTTGGTTGTTTTTCTAAAGAAGCTTATGATTTTGTAGACTATCTCAGTAGCCTTGGAATGAAGTATTGGCAGATTTTGCCACTAGGTCCTGTTGATGGAGTTGGCTCGCCTTATAGTAGCGTTTCTGCTTTTGCAGGAGAGCCTCTCTATATTGATATAGAAAGGATACTTGAAAAGGAAGAAATCGAAACATTCAAGCTTAGCGAAAATCTAAGTTTTGAGGAATACAGAAAGCGTAAGATGGAGGCGTTAAGGTACGTTTTCAGTAAACTTTACTACTCAACAAACATTGATGAGTTTATTGAAGAAAATGACAGCTGGATTTACGACTATGCCGTGTATATGGTTTTAACCGATTCTCTTGGGCTTGCTTTCACAAGTTTTCCTCCAGAATATAAAGATACTGAATCAAAGGAAACAATTGAATTTATCAAATCTCATTCAGAAGAAATTGTTTTCTATATATTCTTGCAATATCTTTTCTTTGAACAATGGAAAGAACTTAAGGCTTACGCAAATATTAAAAGCATTGAAATCATTGGCGACGTTCCAATCTACTGCTCAATGGATAGTGTTGATATGTACGCCAACAAAAACTGCTTTATGTTAAACGGCGACGGAACTCCAACCTACATCTCGGGAGTTCCAGGTGACTACTTTAACCCAGATGGTCAAATTTGGAACAATCCACTTTATGACTATGATTATATGAAAAAGACAAAGTATGCTTGGTGGGTGCATAGAATAAAGCATCTAACAAAGCTGTACGATTATATCAGAATAGACCACTTTAGGGGGTTAGAAACATTCTTTGCAATCCCTTATGGTGACAAGACGGTTAAAAACGGCGTTTGGATGAAAGGTCCAGGTATGGATATTTTTGATGAATTTTATCGAAACGGAATTCATAACTTAATTTTAGAAGACCTTGGCGATATCTCTTATGCGGTTCGTGCTCTCAGGCGTAGAACGGGTCTTGCTGGTATGAAGGTTGTTCAGTTCGCATTTGATGGAACAAAAAGCACACATCTTCCTCACGAATACGAAAAAAATAGTGTTGCATATCTTGGAACTCACGACAACGATACATTTATGGGATTTTTGAAAGACAAAGACCAAAAGGCAAAATTCTGTGAGTACTACCATTTGCCAGGCGATGTGTCTAATGAAATCGTAACAAGGGTTGCTATCGAGAATCTGCTTTCAACCAACTCAAATGTTTGTGTACTCACAATGCAAGATATTTTATGTGAGGGCTCTAGTTCAAGAATAAACACTCCAGGAACAAACAAAGGCAACTGGATTTATAGGTTAAAGCCAAGCTATAGAAGCGAAAAGTTTAACACATATCTCAAACAATTAATAAGATTAAAAAATAGATTATAATAAAGGAAAAAAATGGAAAAATCAAAAGAAATATATTTATTTCATCAAGGAACATATTATCACGCATATAACCTTATGGGTTGTCACCCCGAGAATGGCGGTGCGTGGCTAAGGTGTTGGGCTCCTAACGCAAAAGCAATAAGCGTTGTTGGTGATTTCAATGGTTGGGACCCATCGAAAAATCCTATGAAGAAAATAGAAAACTCTGGAATTTGGGAGTGTTTCGTTATTTCTGTTAATGAGTACGATAACTACAAATATCAAATCACAACAGCTGATGGTGAAACAATTTTCAAAGCAGATCCTTATGCTTATCACAACGAAACAAATGGCTCATCTGCGTCAAAGGTATACAATCTTAGAGAATACGATTGGACAGACAAGAGATACTACGAGGTTAAAGCTGGCGAAAATCATTACGAAAAGCCAATGAACGTTTACGAGGTTAACTTCGTTTCTTGGAAAAAACACGAGGACGGAAGCTATTACACCTACCGTGAAATTGCTGACGAGCTTATTCCTTACGTTAAAGAAATGGGTTACACACATATTGAGTGTATGCCACTCACTGAGTATCCTTATGAGGGCTCTTGGGGATATCAAGTAACAGGCTATTATGCAGTGACAAGCAGATTTGGCACACCTGACGATTTTAGATATTTTGTTAATAAGTGCCACAGTGAGAGTATTGGAGTAATTCTTGATTGGGTTCCAGGACATTTTCCAAAAGATGAACACGGACTTGTTGAATGGGACGGCAGTTATCTATACGAAAATCAGGGACAAGCAAAAACAGAACTTGAATGGGGCACAAGAAGATTTGACTATGGAAGAAACGAGGTTCAATCATTCTTAATTTCTTCAGCAATGTTCTTTATTGATAAATTCCACGTTGACGGTCTTAGAGTTGATGCAGTTGCTTCAATGCTATATCTTGATTACGGAAAGAAAGAAGGTGAGTGGACGCCAAATGTTAATGGTGAAAACAAAAACTTGGAAGCCATTGCATTTCTTCAAAAATTAAATGCGGCGGTGCTCACAGAATTCCCACAAGCAATTATGATTGCCGAAGAATCT
>CAZFPH010000102.1:0-4322 GCA_964520955.1 uncultured Lachnospiraceae bacterium | reverse complement strand
TGCGAGCAGTTTGGTCGATAAAATCTTCGACTATATTTTGCCAAGCGAAGATATTAAAGTTGGAACTAGAGTCTATGTGCCTTTTGGCAAAATTGTCAAAGAGGGATACCTTATTGATATCGCTGACCACACAGATTACACAAGTGGAAAACTAAAGTCAATAATCTCCGCCATCGACCCATTTCCTGTAATAAACTCAGACCAGCTCGAACTTGCAAAGTTTATGAAGAAAAAGTTCAACACTGGTTTTTGTGATGCACTTAGGTTGTTTTTGCCAGCCGAAATGCGTTCAAACAAAGTTAAGGAACTGGTGAAAATTGATTGCTTTATTCCTGACGAAACAACAGCAAAGAACTACCTTGCAAACGTTCGAAAAAGCTCAACAGCAATAATAGGTATTATTAACGAACTCCTTGAAAAAGGTGCGGTTTCTCAAACAATTCTTAACAAAAAATTTAATTCGTCATCTCTCAAAAAACTTATTGACGAAAAGATTGTTGAAACAAAAGAGGTTATCGTTAGAAGAAATCCATATAAGTCTATTGTGCCATCTAACAAAGACGTAACTTTAACCGCCACCCAACAAGCGGTGTGCGACAGGATTACTGAGGAAAAAAACAACTATCTTCTTCACGGCGTTACTGGAAGCGGAAAAACCGAAGTTTATATGCACGCAATGAAAAAGATTTTAGACGATGGCAAAACTGGTATTATGCTTGTTCCTGAAATATCGCTCACACCTCAAGTTTTAATGAACTTTAGGTCAAGGTTTGGCGAGACTGTTGCAATTCTTCACTCAGGGCTATCTGCAGGTGAAAGATTTGACGAGTGGCAAAGAATACTTCTTGGCGAAGCTAAAATTGTTATTGGTGCAAGGTCTGCTATTTTTGCACCGCTCAAAAACATTGGTCTCATCGTTATAGATGAAGAGCACGATAATTCATATAATAGTGATAGCAATCCAAGATATAACACAATCGAGGTTGCAAAAAAACTTGCAGAAATTTGCGGTGCATCACTTGTGCTTGGAAGTGCCACACCAAGTCTTGTTTCTTATCACAATGCAATGACGCATAACTACCAGCTTCTTGAAATGAAAGAACGTATTAACAAAAGAGATTTACCACCACTCAAAATTATTGATATGGGAAGCGAAGTTAGAAGCGGTAATTCTGGCGTGTTTTCAGCCGCACTAAAAAATGCTCTCAAAAAAACTATTGCTGAGGGCAATCAGGCAATGCTCTTTATTAACAGACGTGGATTTGCTTCGTTTTTAATGTGTAAAAAATGTGGCTTTGTTGCAAAATGTAACGACTGCGATGTTTCGCTTGTTTATCATAAGTTTGAAAATGCTCTCAAGTGCCATTACTGCGGTAATAGATATAAGGTATTTACCCAGTGCCCAGAGTGTGGCAACGAAACGTTGTCTAACGGGGCAACTGGAACGCAAAGAGTTGTTCAAGAACTCGAGGAGTTTCTTCCAAACATCAGCATTGGCAGAATGGATAATGACACCACAAAAACAAAGGACTCACACCTTAAAATCCTATCAGATTTTAGGGAAGGTAAAACGCAGATACTTGTTGGAACTCAAATGATTGCAAAGGGTCACGATTTTCCAAGTGTAACACTGGTGGGCATTATTGACGCAGACATAAGTTTGTACCAAACCTCATACTCCGCCACCGAGCAAACCTTCGAACTTATCACTCAAGTTGCAGGTAGGGCAGGCAGGGCAGATAAAACGGGCGAGGTGTATCTTCAAACCTATGTGCCAAATCATTATGTTTACAAGCTTGCATCATACTACGATTATCCATCGTTTTATAAAAAGGAAATCAATCTAAGGCAAGTAACGTCATATCCGCCATTCACAAAAATTATAAGAGTGCTGTTTACTAGCGAAGATGAAAACCTTGCAAAAGACACTGCAAAGGTGTATTATAATGGTGTTAAAGAACTACAAGCAGAGTATAATAATGACTTTGTTTACCTTGGTGTTATGAAATCACCAATTGGCAGAATTCAAAACAAATATAGAATTCAGATTTTAATGAGAATAAAAACAGCAAACGAAGATGAAATCATTTCAAAAATATTTGCTCTTGCAGATAGCACTAAAAAGAGCAACGTTTCTGTTTTTGTTGAGCTCAACCCTCAAAACCTAAGTTAAGGAGATATTATGGCTATTAGAAAAATTATTACAGAAGGCGATGAAACACTTAGAAAAATATCCAAGCCAGTTATTGACTTTGATGATAGACTACATTCACTCTTAGACGATATGCGTGACACAATGTATAAAGACGAAGGTGCAGGTCTTGCAGCAGTTCAAGTAGGCGTACTCAAAAGAATATTTGTTATGGATACTGGCCACGGACTTCGAGAATGTATTAATCCAGAAATTGTTAAAGAAGAAGGCATCAACAAAGTTAAAGTTGAAGGTTGTTTATCTGTTCCTGGAAAATGCGGTTATGTTGAAAGACCTGAAAAAGTGTGGGTAACTTACCAAGATAGAAACGGCGAAAAGGTAAGCAAAAAATTCACGGGATTTGAAGCAAAGTGTTTCTGCCACGAACTCGACCACTTAAACGGCATTTTGTATATCGACAAAGCAACAAAAATGTTCAAAGATAGAAATGAGTATGGTGAATACCAAAAGAAAGAAAATAAACAAACAGGAGAAAACTAATGAGAATTATATTTCTAGGCACTCCAGCATTTTCGATTAACAGCCTTGATGCTCTCGTAAAATCAAAACATACAGTTGTGGCTGTTGTTACTCAGCCAGACAAACCAACAGAAAGGGGCAATAAAATTGAATTTTCAGCTGTAAAAAAATATGCACTAGCAAATGGAATACCTTTATTTCAGTTCCCAAAAATTTCAAGAGATGGCGTGGTTGACCTTAAATCACTCGAACCAGACATTATGATTACCGCTGCTTATGGTCAAATTTTAAGCCAAGAGGTGCTTGATATTCCAAGACTTGGAACTATTAACGTTCACGCATCACTTCTTCCAAAGTACAGAGGTGCTTCACCAATCCAAACCGCCATAATAAACGGCGACGCTGAGACTGGCGTAACGATTATGAAAACCGAGATTGGTCTTGACACAGGTGATATTATCGACACAATAACAACGCCAATTTTTGAAGATGAAACTGCTGGCGACCTTTCCGGAAGGCTTGCTGAACTTGGTTCACATCTTCTTTTGGAGGTTTTAGATAAGCTTGAGCAAGGAACTGCAACATTCACTCAGCAAGAGCACATAAACGCAACTGTAACATCAAAAATTAGCAAAAATGACGCTGTTATTAACTGGAACAAATCAACCAAAGAAATTAAGAGTTTAATCCTTGGAACAAATCCTAATCCAATTGCAAGAACAACTCTTGATGACCAGCAAATAAAAGTTTTCAGAGCAAAAATCGCAAACATTACACTTTCTGAAGACGAAAAGAACTTGCTTCCAGGAACAGTTCTTCCAACCAGCTCAGTTAAAGCAGGTGTATTTGTTAAAACAGGTGACAATGCAATTGAACTCCTTGAAATGCAATTCCCAGGTGGAAAAATTTTGCCTGCAAAACAATTGTTTAATGGCAGAAAACTCAATGCTTACGACCACTTTACAACTCAAATTCAAATACACTAGAGGTAAAAATGAAACTATTACACGATTTTTCACTTTCTGAGCTAAAAACAGAACTTGAACAAATAATCGAAAAAATGCCAAGATATCGTGCAGAACAAATTTTTAACTGGCTAACAGATTATGCAAAATTCGATGAAATGTCTAACATTCCAAAGGATATAATTTCGCTTCTCAAAGAAAACTATGTCGATAATCCTGTAACCATTGAAAAGGAACTTATTAGCAAAGATGGTACAAGAAAATATTTGCTAGCTCTTCCTGATGGAAACATTGTTGAGGCGGTTTTAATGAACTACAAGTATGGCAACACTATCTGCATTTCAACACAAGTTGGTTGCCGTATGGGTTGTTCTTTTTGTGCAACAGGCATTGATGGGCTAGCAAGAAACTTAACAGCAGGCGAAATGCTCTCTGAGGTTCTTTGTATAAACCACCATATTGGCGGAACAAAAGCCGACAGAAAAATTACAAACATTGTTCTTATGGGTTGTGGTGAACCTCTTGATAACTACGATAATGTTGTGAAATTCGTCAAACTCATTTCTACAAAAGAGGGGCTAAATTTGTCGCAACGCAACATTTCGCTTTCAACCTGCGGACTTGCAGATAAAATCAAACAACTTGCTGATGAGAACCTTGGCATAACGCTCACAATTTCACTTCAC
>CAZFPH010000101.1:0-4356 GCA_964520955.1 uncultured Lachnospiraceae bacterium | reverse complement strand
GCTCCTGGTATGGCATATTGGCTTCCAAAAGGCTTCACAATGCTCAATACTTTGATTAATTATTGGAGAGATTTGCACAAAAAGAAAGGTTACACAGAATTTTCTGGTCCACAACTTAACTCAAGTGTTCTCTGGAAGACTTCTGGTCACTGGGATCACTACAAAGAAGATATGTTTGTTTTGACAGATAGTGATGGCAACGAACAAGCGTTAAAGCCAATGAACTGTCCAAACTCAATCAAAATTTTTGCTAGCAAAGTTAGGTCTTACAAAGACTTGCCAATCAGGCTCAATGATGTTGATGTTATTCATAGAAATGAAAAGTCAGGACAACTTAATGGCTTGTTTAGGGTTCGTATGTTCCGTCAAGATGACTCACATAACTTCGTAACAAAAGATCAAATTGGTAGTGAAATTAAAGAAATTTTGAAAATTGCTAGCGAAATGTACAACGTGTTTGGTCTTCCATACAAACTTACACTTTCAACAAGACCAGATGATTTTATGGGTGAAATTGAAACTTGGAACAAGGCAGAGGCAGAGCTTAAAGTTGTTCTTGATGAAATTTGTGGCAATGGCAATTATAGAATCAATGAGGGTGATGGTGCATTCTATGGTCCAAAGATTGATATTAAAATGGAAGACTGCCTTGGCAGAGAATGGCAAATGGGAACAATCCAAGTTGACTTCCAACTTCCACAAAGATTTGACTTATCTTATATTGATAAAGATGGAACAAAGCAAATGCCAATTATGATTCATAGAGCAATTCTTGGCTCATTTGAAAGATTTATCGGTATCATCACTGAGCACTTTGCTGGTGCTTTCCCAACATGGCTTGCACCTGTTCAAGTTAAAGTTATTTCGGTTTCTGAAAAGAGTGCAGAGTATGCAAACAAGATTGCTGAAAGGCTTGACTACGAACAAATTAGAGTTGAGCTTGATAACAGCGATGAAAGAATTGGTTACAAGATTCGCTTAGCACAACTTGAAAAAGTGCCTTATATGATGATTTTGGGTGAAAACGAAGCAAATTCTAGCAATGTTTCAATCAGAAAGAGAAATGGCGAAGAAATTAAGGACCTTTCATTTGAAGACGCAGTAAAAATGATTAACGATGATATAATTTCAAAGAAAAACTAAAAATGTCTTGACAAGTAGTTTATTATATGATAGAATGCCAATGTTTATTGAAGAGAAAGAACACTTTCCACCAAACGAATGAAAGATTTTGTTTGAGTAATATATAATGCTACTGACCGAAAGATTGGCACTACTTGCTAGTGCACCCTAATTTTCGGATATTATATATGTGAGTGGATTTCTTCGTAAACCACTCACTTTTTTATAGAAATAAAGTGAAATAAAAATTTTAGGAGTAATATGGCAGTAAAACAAGAAACCCAAATCAATCAAGCTATTCGTGATAACGAAATTAGACTTGTTGGTGCTAACGGCGAGCAACTCGGTATTATGAGTGCTAGGGAAGCAAATGCTATTGCTGAAAAAGAAGGTTTAGATTTAGTAAAAATCTCACCAAGTGCAGTTCCACCAGTTTGTAAAATTATGGACTACGGAAAATATTTGTTCGATAAAACTAAAAAGGAAAAAGAACAAAGAAAAAATCAAAAGATTGTTGAGCTTAAAGAAGTGCAACTTTCTATGACAATTGAACAACACGATATCGACATCAAGGCAAAAAATGCAACAAAGTTCTTGCTTAATGGAGATAAAGTTAAAGTTTCAATTAGAATGAGTGGCAGACAGCAGGCTTATGCAGAACGTGGCGTTGAAACAGAAAACAAGTTTGCAGAAAGTTTGTCAGAAATTAGTATTATTGAAAAACCTGCAAAAGTTGAAGGAAGAAATATTATTATGATTCTTGCTCCAAAAAATGCAAAAAAATAAAGCCATAACAACTAAATTAAGGTATACAGGAGGAAATTTATTATGCCAAAGCAAAAAACAAGTAGTGCCGCAAAAAAGAGATTTATTGTTTTAAAAAGCGGTAGAGTAAAAAGAGGTCAACAAAACCACAGACATTGCCTTTCAGTTAAAGAAAGAAGCAGAAAGAGAAACCTTCGTCAAGGTGCTTATGTAACAGGTAAGCAAGTAAAGACAGTAAGAACACTTGTAGGAAATCAGGACTAATAGAGGAGGAAGAGAGTAATGAGAATTAAAAGAGGCGTAAACGCACACAAAAAACGTGTTAAAATTTTAAAATCTGCTAAAGGTTACTATGGTGCAAAGAGCAAGCTTGTTAGAGTGGCTCGTCAAGCAGTTATGAAGAGTGGTAACTATGCATACACAGGCAGAAGACTTAAAAAGAGAGATTTTAGAAGACTTTGGAACATTAGAATCAATGCAGAGGCTAGAGTTAACGGTCTTTCTTACAGCAATTTAATTCACGGACTTAAACTTGCTAACATTGATTTAAACAGAAAAGTTCTTGCTGAGCTTGCTGTTTCTGACAAACCTGCATTTGCTAAAGTTTGTGAACAAGCAAAAATTGCACTTGCAAAATAAGAATAATATAACTAAAACTTAATACGTGTCCGTATTAAGTTTTTTTATATAAGTTATAATATTAAAACAATTGTTGGGGTAAGTTATGATTTTGTTTAGTGATGGATACACGGAAATTTCAACAATTTCTAATGAAGATAAGCCTTATGTGCTAAAACTTTACTCTGAAAATGATTTCGGTTGCGATGCGGAAACTGGTGCTCTCAGACCAACAAATGAGCAATTTAATAAGATTATGGACGATATAATCTCAGGAAAAGACGATGAGTCAAATATCTTTGTTGTAAAAGAGCAAGGAAGACTTATCGGATATGCATCTTGTTTTGTTGAGTATGATAGGATTATAATTGGACATATTGCTATTGAAAAAGATAGACGCGGAATAGGGTTTGGTTCAGTTCTAACTAATTTTGTTATGTTTGTTGCTGAAAACGAAGATAGAGATGTGACATTGTTTTGCACACATCCAAACAGCTGTTTTAAAAAAATTGGATTAGAAACTATTGATGGCGTTCATTACATATATGAAAGGCAAAATGTAAAACACCCAGAAATCCCATCACCGCTATTTGTTGATAAAGATGAATACAAAAAAAGACAAGAAATTAAGGCAAAAAAGGAACAAGACAGATTTGCAAGATTTTTAGAATCAGATATTGTAAAAAAATTATGGGAACTTTAAGATTAATAAAGGAAATATTATGGTTAATGAAATTATTACAAGTATCGATAACCCAATGGTTAAAGAGGCTAGAAGTTTGAATGATAAAAAGCATAGAAGATTTCACGGCAAGTTTTTGGTTGATGGCGAAAAACTTGTTCGTGAAGTTGTTGCTGGAGCAATGGAAGTTGATAAACTTTTTGTTGATAGCTCAAAGCTTTCATCGTTTGGCTATATTTTAGAAAAATTTGACGGAAAAGTTGTTCCAGTAACAGAAAAAGTGCTTGCCAGCATCTCAGAAAATGTTACACCACAAGGTATTATTGCTGAAGTGTTTATGCACGAAACCTTTGACTTTAATCCAGAATCAAACACGCCAATATTAGTGCTCGACAGAATTCAAGACCCAGGAAATCTTGGAACAATCATAAGGACTGCTTCGGCAACAGGTTTTCAGACTATTGTTTTAATTGACACAGCCGACGCCTATTCTCCAAAAGTTGTAAGAAGTTCTTCAGGTGGAATATTCTATTTGGATATTTTTAGAATGACCGAAAAAGAAATTATCGATTTTTGTGAAAAGAAAAATTATCAGCTTTTGATTGCTGATATGGGTGGAAAAAATATTTTTAAATCAAAAATAGAAAATAAAAATATTGCACTCGTTATTGGCAACGAAGGTCAAGGTGTTAGCGATACATTTAAACAAAAAGGTACGGCTATTTCACTCCCAATGAAAGAACAGATGGAATCGCTAAACGCTGGAGTTTCGGCAAGTGTTTTGATGTATATCTTAATGGGTGAGAATATATAAAATCGCAAAAAAGTGATTATTTTTATTAAAATATTATTAAAATTTAACTATTTTAAAGAAAATTATGCAAATATTTTAAAAGGCATAAAATATTATTGAAATAAAAACGAAGATTGTTTATAATAAAATTAATAATTTATAGGAGGGAATAAAAATGAGTGGACACTCAAAATGGCACAATATTCAAGCAACAAAAAGTAAAGCAGATGCTGCAAGAGGAAAAATATTTACAAAGATTGGTCGTGAAATCGCAGTTGCTGTAAAACTTGGTGGCCCTGACCCGAATATAAATAGCAAACTTTATGACGTTATTCAAAAGGCAAAACAAAACAATATGCCAAACGATAGCATTCAA
>CAZFPH010000100.1:0-4509 GCA_964520955.1 uncultured Lachnospiraceae bacterium | reverse complement strand
AAATAACCATAGTTAGTGGGCTTGCAAAGGGTTGTGATACTATTGCTCATAAAACTTGTCTAGAGAATAAAGGTCAAACAATTGCTATTCTTCCTACAACATTTGATAACATTTATCCAAAAGAAAATAAAAGTTTGGTGGGTGAGATTGTTAAAAACGAAGGACTTGTTATAACCGAATATATTGTTGACCCACAAAATAAATATGAAAGAATTAAAAGATTTATAGATAGAGATAGACTCCAAGCAATGTTATCTAAAGCAGTTGTTTTAATTGCTAGTTTCACCCAAGGTAATGGAGATAGTGGTTCTCGCCATGCAATGCAAAAGGCAAAAGAATATGGAAAAGCAAGATATGTGATGTTTGATGAAAAAACTGACAATGATAAACCAATCTTTGAGTTGAATAAAACACAAACTGCAGATGGTGCAAAAATTTTGACAAACAAAACAATAAAGGAATTAACAACAAAATGATTTGCGTTGTTGATTTAGACGATACCCTTGTATGTTCTACAATACTTAACAATGATTCCTATAATTTTGCACTTGAACAATTTGGCTTTGGTAGACTAATAATAAATGAAAGGCTTACTCGTGAGAAATTGGAATATATCGATAATAAAACTCTCGAAAATATAATAAAATTAAAACAATACTACTTTACACAAGAATGGTTACCTTGTAGAGTTGTATTGAATAAATTACTTATAAACAAATTGGTGCTTAATAAAAAAGAAAATTGCTATCTATGGACTAAAGCAGATAAAGACAGAGCTTATAAAATTGTTGATTATTGTAAACTTGGCAACTTTTTTAAGGATATAATATTTGATGATAAATTAAGTTTTGAAACCTCAATACCAAAACTAAAAGAATTGACCAATTCCAATCAATTTATAATCTATGAAAACAATAATGACCTTTTCTCTAATCAAAGTTGCAAAATTGTAGACAGTATTAAAACTAATCTATTTGACATTAATGGTTATCTTATTGGATAATCTTTTTTTGTCAAAAGGTTATGTTGGATTTAAACAAATTTAGGCAGTTTTAGAACAATAAAAGTAGTTAAAAATACCTTTGTAGGTCTATAGGTGCAAAGTTTGGGAGAGAGAATGTAGCTAATAGCGAGGGGGATATTGTGATAGCAATTATTGTGAGCGGGTGCGAGTGATAAATAAAATAAAGTCGTTTGGCGAAGCAAAAACCTCAAAGATGATTAGTATTGCTATTAGTTAAAAAAAGACCTGCTGAATAGTAGGTCTTTTTAAAGAGGTTTATTTCCTGCCAGGCATTGAATGTGAATGTTCACCGGTTCCAGTTGAAACAGATGAAAGTGTAGCTGTGTATGTACTTGAGCCAATTGTTATTGTGTAAGTTGAGTTAAGTTTAAATGTTTCTAGGCTGATAATTGCTGATTGAAAAGATTTTATTGTTTTGTAAGAAAGCAATACATTTCCAGAGTTGTCTTTAATAGTAATCATTGTTCCTGCAGATACTGATGAAGAGGTCTTTAAACTTATAAAACACTGTGTTGAATTGCTAGATGGAGTTTCAACCATACCTGCAGTGCCAAGAGCTATGGTATTACCACCATTCATTAGAATTCCTGAGTCGGCATCTAAAGCAGCGTTGGCACCATTTTTAGGACCATTAACAAAAATGTTTCCACCCGTAATTTTTAATGTTCCATTGCTATCAATGCCATCTCCTGATGCATCTATATTTATATTGCCACCAGATATTAAAATATAGTATGTGTAATTTGATAATTCAGAATTAGCTGCATTAATTCCATCGTCGGTAGAGATGATTGTTATATCTCCTCCCAAAATCTCTACAGTAGCACCCTCAATTCCTTCGTATGATTTAGATATATTGATTGTTCCACTGGTGATTTTTGTTAAATACTCTGCGTGAATTCCATCATCACCAGTCTGAATATTAAATGTTCCGCCTGAAATTATTAAATTGCCTTGAGAGGTAATTGCATCACTGCACGAATCGAGAATAAAACTGCCACCAGTTATAATTACGGCATAATTTGCATCGTATCCTGCAGGTATAGTTGAATCGTTATATTCAATACCATCTGCTCTAAGAGCTTTTCCGGCAACTAAGTCTGACAATGTTTCGGTTATTGTTGTTGGTGCTCCGCCATTTGTTGTTACATTAATAGTGTAAGAATCTAAATTATCAATATACAGACAATTGTTTGCAGATATTCCGTGGTTGCTACTGGTGTAGTCGCTTTTAGAGCCTGCAACGACTGTAATATTTGAATTTTTGATATAGATATAACCATATTTTGGGTTACTTGCACAATTTAATAGATATGCATATTGTTCTTCGGCAGAATCATCTTCATCAGCTTCAACATTTGTTTTTATTCCATCACCTAAAGCACATACATTAATATCTGCTTCATTTTTTATAAAAATTTGAAATTCTGAATTTATACCGTTTTTGTTAGCATTAATATTGATTGTTGTATTGTCAATGGTTAAGTATTTTGCTTTAATACCCGAATACAAATCTCCAGATGTGTTGGCTATAAGGTTGAGAGTTCCACTACCATTTATAATTAGATTGCAGGTTTTTGCTTGAATAGCTGCTTCTTCATCTTTTTCTGCTATAGATGAGTTTGCGTCACAAATGTTAATTGTGTTGGTTGTTCCATTCTTTACAGTGATGATTTTGGAAATGCCTTCATCTTTTCCTACTAAAATCCCTGCAGAGGCTGTTGTTGAATTGATTGTTACACCGCTTAAGATTAAGTTAACTTCTCCAATTGATTTTTTTACTTCAATTGAACCATTTAATGTTCCAGTTAACTGGTATGTTCCGGATTTTTTAATTGTAAGTAATGAGTCTGTCGATGAATATGAATAGGTATCATTTGAATTAGCAATGTCGATGTCTCTTAAGTTATTTAGGTTAATTATGTAATCTTCGGTTGTTGCCGAGATGGTTTCATTTGCTGAAGTATTATTTTGGGTGGCCTCTTCAATGATATAATCGCTTGTGTCTTCTATTGAAGTTTCTGGTATATCGATGCCGATTCCTCCACCACCTAGATTGTCCCAAGGGTCTGGTGTGTTGTCTGTTTTTCCACAAGCAACAAACGAAAAACTACAAATTATCACTAAAACTAGTGTGATGAATAAATTAATTATTTTTTTCATACTTCCTCCATTTTTTCTTTTATATTATTGGCAATAAAAATATTTTATATAATCAAAAATTGAAAATAAAGCAAATTACCAATAAGTAGTTATTACGTGTATTATAACAAATTTTTATTAGTGCCAAATTAAGAGTGTAATACATTATTTGAAGTTTGGACTTTTTATGTTACGTAATTTAAAAAATGTTACACATAAAGTATCAACTGTAAAACCGATATAATAAATAAAAAAGACAGATTAGTCCGTCTTTTTTGTGTTATTGTTATTTGTTATTTTTTGTGAGATAGAGTAGGCGAGTAAGATTTCAGCCGGATAATATGTTGAAAGGCACAAGATGCCAAATACACTTGATATATCAGCAAACACATTGAATAGTAGCATTATGTCGGAAAACATAAATAGTATGCTGCCAACCATGATAACAAGATTAAGCCAAGATTTATTTTTGATGTAGTTAGAAATTGCTTTGCCAACCATTATTGAAATGATTAGTGCGTAGAAAATGCAAACAACTTCCATCAAAATTCCACCAAAATCAAAGATTGGTGCAAGAGTGATAAGGAGTGTTGCTGGAACAAACACGCAAACGCTTGGAATAAGGTTTTTGATTTCAAACTTTTGAAGTGTGCAGTAAGCAACAAAATAGAAAATGTGACCAGTTGCAAACAAAAGTGCACCAACAATAAATTCAATTTCCAAAATAATGTCACCAAGCATAGCAAAGAACAAGCCAACAGCCATTATAATGCAAAACTTTTTTGCAGGTGTTTTTTCTTTGATTGCAAAGAAAAGGTTAACTGAGCCAAGTGCAACAAAAAGCAAACTTGTGATGCTTTTTGTTAAAATTCCATCACCAACAATATAGAATATGTCGCCGACTAAAATCGCAATTATTAGCAAAATATTAAGAATTTTCTGTGATTTTTTCATATTTTTCATCATTTCTTCCTTATTTTAAGAACGTTTTTATTAATTTATCTTTTAGTTTTGTGTATGGCTGATATCTCATTGGAAGGTCTAGCCATTGTTTTTTGTTCACAATACTTTTGTAGTGTGAAAAGGTGTCGAAACCGATTTTTCCGTGATAAGCACCAATTCCACTTTCTTTTATTCCACCAAAACCAAGCTTAGAGGTTGCAAGATGTATAATTGTATCGTTAATACAACCACCACCAAAGTCGCAAGAATTAATAAATTTGTCTTGGTTTGCTTTTGATGATGAGAAAACATAAAAAGCAAGTGGTTTTGAAAGTTTATTAACGCCAGCAATTGCTTCGTCAATGGTTTCAAATGTGACTATCGGAAGAAGTGGTCCAAAA
>CAZFPH010000099.1:0-4571 GCA_964520955.1 uncultured Lachnospiraceae bacterium | reverse complement strand
GGAAATAACAAATGCTGATGGCGTTATGATTGGCAGGGCAACAGTTGGTAATCCTGAGATTTTTGCAGAGGTCATAACTGGTAAAAAAACAAAGGTAGACAAACTTTCTCAAATTAAATTTCACTATGAAAAACTGATGAAGTATTTTCCAGAAAATTACGTAGTAAAAAGTTTAAGAGCACACCTTGCTGGGTATTTGAGCGGTGAATATAAAAATTCCAAATTGCTAGTGGAGTTGTTAAAAATTGAAAAATATAGCGAAATTATTGCGAAACTAGGCGATTTTCTTGCATAAATCACAAAAATATGAGTTGTTATTATTTGACAACTCGTATTTCTTTCTACTATAATAATAATGTGCGAGGAAAACCGCATATAATAATAAATTACAAAGAGGCTTTTATGAAAAAGAAAACTTTTAAAGATATTGATGTTACGGGCAAAAGAGTATTTGTTCGTGTAGATTTTAACGTTCCACAAGACGAAACAGGAAGGATTACTGATGACACACGTATTCGTGCTGCACTTCCAACAATTAATTATTTAGTAAAACAAAATGCAAAGGTTATTCTTTGCTCACACCTTGGCAGACCAAAGGGTGTGGTTAATGAAAAATATTCTTTAAAACCAGTTGCCGAAAGACTTTCTGAGCTTACAAATCTTCCAGTTAAAATGGCTGAAGACGTTATCGGAAAGAGTGCTAAATCTCTCGTTAAAGAAATGAAAGATGGCGAAATTGTTTTGCTTGAAAATGTTCGTTTCCATTCTGAAGAAGAAGAGAATAATGAAGCTTTTGCAAAAGAACTTGCTTCACTTGCCGATGTTTTTGTTAACGACGCATTCGGTACAGCCCACAGAGCTCACGCTTCAACAGCGGGTATTGCTAACCATATTCCAGCAGTAGCAGGATTTTTGATGGATAGCGAAATTATGGCACTTTCTAACGCAATGGAAAATGCTGAAAAACCACTTGTTGTTATTCTCGGTGGTGCAAAAGTTTCTGATAAAATCAACGTTATTGCAAAACTTATGACAAAGGCTAACACACTTTTAATTGGCGGTGCAATGGCAAACACATTTCTTGCCGCAAAAGGCTACAACATTGGATTTTCTAAGTACGAAGAAGACAAGGTTGATGTTGCTAAAGAACTTATGGAACAAGCTGAGAGCTTGAATGTTAACTTGGTGCTTCCAGTTGATGTTTCTGCAGGTAATGAGTTCTCACCAAATGCTAAGTGCAAAAATTTCCCAGTAGAAAAAATTGCAAGTGATTATCAAGCAATGGATATTGGCAAAAAGACAAGAAAACTTTTTGCTAAAGAAATCAAAAATGCAAAAACAATCATTTGGAACGGACCAATGGGTGTTTGCGAATTTAAAAAATTCCAAAAGGGTACACTTGCAGTTGCTAAAGCGGTTGCAAAATCTGGTGCTGTTTCAGTTGTTGGTGGTGGCGATAGTGCTGCTGCTATCCAAGAACTTGGCTTTGCAAACAAAGTTACACACCTTTCAACAGGTGGTGGTGCAACACTTAAGTTCTTAGAAGGTGCAACAATGCCTGGCGTTGCTATGCTTCTCGATAAAGACGAAGACGTAAAAAGGGTTAAAACTCCTGATTTTTCAAAGATTGACAAAAAGACAGTCGAGAAAAGTGCAGAAAAGAAAACCACTGTAAAATCTAAACAAACAACAAAGAAATAGGAGCTTTTTATGGATAAATATATTGCAGCTAACTGGAAAATGAACAATGATTTTTCTGACATTAAGCCATTTGTAAGTTATATAAAAAAGAATGCAAAAAAGGAAAAGAATCTTATTGTTTGTGTTCCATCTGTAATGATTAAAACTTTTGCAGACACAGCAAAAAAATTGGTGGCAACAGGTGCTGAAAACTGTTACTATGCTGAAAAAGGTGCATACACTGGCGAAATTTCAGCAAAAATGGTTAAAAGTGCTGGTGCTAGCTATGTTATCATTGGACATAGTGAAAGACGTCAAATTTTTGGCGAAACAAATGATATTTGCAACAAAAAGCTTCACTCAGCTCTCAGTACAGGATTAAAAGTTATTTTCTGTATTGGTGAAACATTAGAAGAGAGAAGCAAGTACAAATCTGTACTCAAAAAAGAAATTTTGGAAGGTTTTGCAGGTATTACTGATTTTTCTAACATTATTATTGCTTATGAACCAGTTTGGGCTATTGGAACAGGCGTTGTTGCCACAACAGCTGATATTGTTAAGGTTCATACATACATTAAAAACTTGATAAAAGAAGAATTTAACGCAGATATGCCAGTTCTTTATGGTGGAAGTGTTAAACCATCTAACAGTAAAGAAATTTTAGCACTCAGCGAAGTTGATGGCGTGCTTATCGGTGGTGCTAGTTTAAAACCTGAGGATTATATTGCTATAGCTCAGAGTAGATAGGGTTGCTATGATTTATAACTTAACTAATATTGTATTTCTATTGGCTCAGAATGAAGATGAAAAAATGTGGACGCTTTTTGGTGTCGCATTTTTGGGTGCTTTTATATTCTATTTAATACTCGATTCCACAATAAAAGGTAAGTTTATTCCAAAAAAAGGACCTCTTCGCAACTTTCTTATTTTCTTATTTATTGTTATAGTAGTTGTTGTAATATTACTACTTATATATAACAAATGACTTGAAAATTGATTTTTTATGTGTTATAATCCATTATGTTTGGAGGAATTTATGTTGTTTAATTATGTTAATTTAATATGTAAAGATGAAAATGCTGAAACAGCCTCTTGGATTGTTAACTCATTTCCAATCGTAAAAATTGTTATAATGTCTGTGCTTGCACTTTTGTCTATTGCTATGATTGTTTTGGTTGTAATGCAAAAGAGCAACACCAATGGTGCTTCTGCAATCACTGGTCAATCTGACACATTCTATAACAGAAATAAGAGTGCGACACTTCAAGGTAAAATTAAAGTTCTTACCATTATTTGTGCAGTTTGCATTATGGTACTTTGTGTTGCATTCCTTATTATGAATCAAATTTATCAAGGCACAATCTAAAAAATTGAGATATAACTTTGGTTATATCTTTTTTTATGAATAATTTTAGCGTTTTTGCAAAACCTATTAGTAAAGGAGATAGATTATGGTTATTGCAAATATTGTAGCACTTAGTATTTTGATACTTGGTTCACTTAATTGGTTCTGCGTGGGAGTATTTTCTTGGAACTTACTCAGTGCAATCTTTGGAATAGGTGTGTTTGTGAGAATTTTGTACGCCTTGGTTGGACTAGCTGGTATCTGGATGCTTATTCAACTTTGTGTTAGAAGAATGAAATTGTTCTCTCACGATGAAACAGTAACAAAAAGATAGGTTTAACCTATCTTTTTTCTTTTGATATAATATTTTGAATAATTGACAATAATATTAAAATGTGTGATACTATTTTTAGTGAGGTATAATATGATTTCTTACACTTGGAACTTAGCTGACTTATATAGCTCAAATGATAAATTCTTGAATGATTTTAACAATGCAAAAAAATATTTAGAAAATGCAAAAAAATTCAGAGAAAAATTGAATAAAAATGACAAAAATACCATTTTGGAGTATCTTAAACTTGATGATGAAATGTCTGTAACTCTTGAAAAATTGGCAGTTTATGCGTTTTGTAAGCAAGATGATGATGCAAAAAACGAAGACAATGTGAAAAACTATGCACTCGTCAATGATTTCTTTGCAAAACTTGGGGAAGAACTGGCTTTTGTAAAAACTGAACTATCAAGCTTGTCTGTTGAATTTTTAACCCAACTAAAAAGTTCTCCAGAGTTTAAGGATTTTGATAGATATTTGGAAGATATTATTCGTCAAAAAGCACACACACTTAGTGAAAAAGAAGAGCAAAATATGGCTATCATCTCGGGATTTAATAATACAGATGATGTTTTTTCTGTACTTTCTAATATTGAAATGAATCACGGAGAGGTTGAGGGGGATAATGGCGAAAATATTAAGCTTGTGCCAGGAAACTATGGTGCTATGATGAACAATCCTGACAGCAAAAAAAGAGCCAATATTATGGAAACCTATCTTGCTGAATATGGTAGACTAAATCAAACATTTGCAAGTCTTTTTACGTCGCACATAAAGTATAAAAATTATGTGGCGTCTGCCTATGGGTTTAAGTCAGTGCTTGATATGAAATGCTACAACGAAGAAGTTGACCCTGAAATTATGATGGTTAACATTAAAAATGTGTATGGCAGGGTGGACTTGGTTCAAAGGTATTTTAAGGTTAAGCAAAAAATTCTTGGACTTGATAAGTTTAGTGCGTCAGATATCAGTGTTGACCTTTATCCTGAAAAAGAAAAGGTTGTTTATGATGATGCTGTAGAAGATATTTATAACGCATTTGCACCACTTGGAAATGATTATCAAGATATGTTCCAAAAAGCACTGAATGAAGGCTGGATTGATGCTTTTCCAAGAGAAAATAAAACAAGTGGTGGTTACACAACAAGCACATACAAAGAGCACCCATATATTTTGTTAAACTTTGACGGCACGAGAAGCTGGGCGTCTGCA
>CAZFPH010000098.1:0-4571 GCA_964520955.1 uncultured Lachnospiraceae bacterium | reverse complement strand
AACAAATTGAGTTTTGTAACAAAATTATCATTAACAAAATTGACCAAGTTAGTGAAGAGGAAAAGGGAAAAGTTATTGCAGTTATCAAAAAATTGCAACCAGTTGCTGAACTTATTGAGTCAGAATTTGGTGTTGTGCCAGTATCAAAAATAATGGATACAAACGCTTTTGATTTTGACAAGGCGTGCACATCTGCAGGCTGGCTCAAAGAACTTGAAAAAGATGTTGAAGAGGAAGATGAGCACGAGCATCACCATCACGAGCACGACGACCACGAACATCACCACCACGGACACGAGCATCATCACGAAAAGTGTGAAAAGCACGGAAAAGAACACTGCGAAGAGTGTGAGCACGAACACCACCACGAACACGATGAGCACGAGCACCATCATCACGACGGTCACGAGTGTCACGACCCTAATTGCAGTTGTCACCATCACCACCACGAAGAAGACGCTTATGGCATTGGTTCATTTGTTTACTTTAGAAGAAAGCCTATAGTAAAAAGCAAGTTCCGTTCATTTGTGGATAATTTGCCAAGCTCAGTTATTAGAGCAAAGGGATTAATGTGGTTCTCAGCTGATAATGAAAATATGTACATTTTTGAGCAAGCAGGTCCACAAAAAACGGTGTTTAGAGCAGATTATTGGATAGATGCTCTTCCAGAAGATGAAAAACAAGCATATATAAAGGCAAATCCTGATATCAAAAAAGATTGGAAAGAAGACGTTGGTGACCGTATGGTAAAACTTGTATTTATCGGTCAAAAAATGGATAAACACGCAATTATAGAGGCTCTTGACAAATGTCTAGACAACTAAACTTGGTAAATTTTACCAAGTTTTTTTGTTTCTTTGACTTTGTTGTATAATATTTGTAAAATAAAAGTAGAGGTGTTTTATGGCTAAACTTTATGTGTTAACTGGCCCATCTGGCGTTGGAAAGAGCACAGTGGCAAATGAACTTGCAAAAAAGATAGGTAAGTGTGCCGTGATTGAGGGCGATGAGATTTATCACCAAGTTTATGGCGGAGAGAAGCCTTGGCTTGAAGGCAATCACTTGGAGGTTATGTGGAAGAACATTCTTGACCTTGTTAGAAATTATTTAGAAGCGGACATAGATGTTGTGTTTAATTACATAATAAGTGATAAAAATTTAAATAGGCTAACGAAAACTCTTGCAAAGTATGAAATTCATTTTGTTGTTTTAATGGCGAGTTTAGAAACCATTATTAGCCGTGACGAGGAAAGAGAAGAAGATTGCCAAACTCACAGAGCTGAGGTACATTTAAACAAAATTAAAGAGTACGGCTTTGACGAAAAGTTTATGCTAAGCACTGAAAGCAAAAGCGTTAACGATATTTCTGATGAGATTTTAGAAGATAAATTTTTGTTTCAAACCGCTGTGCCAAAAAGTCACTGCTCAGGGCTTCAAAAATTATATTTTGACAAGGTTGTTTCAGGCGAAAAAACAATTGAGGGAAGACTTAATGATGAGAAAAGACAGGGAATAAAAGAAGGTGACGCTTATGTTTTTGGTCTTGAACCTGAAAGAAGAGAACAAGTGAGAAAAGTTGTTAAAAAGAAAACACTTTTCAAAAATTTTAGCGAGTTTTGCGATAAAATTGAGCCACAAAAAGTTGGTTTTTCGTTAAAACAAGAAATGCTTATTGTTTACAACACCATATACTCAAAAGAACAGCAAGAAAAGTATGGCGTTGTTGCAATTGAGGTTGAATAAAAAACTATGGGATAGTCCATAGTTTTTATTTTGCAAATACGCATTAAATCATTGAAAAATTATGCAAAAAATAGTATTATGTTATTATGAAAAGTTTGCTTGGAAAGTGGAAATGGTATGAGATTTTATTTTTAAGTATAGGTGAGGTGGCTATTGTTGCTTCATTTATTTTTGCGACTGATAAAAACTGGCTTTCACTAATCACTTCAGTTCTTGGCGTGTTTATTGTTATGGGCACTGCAAAAGGGCTTGTGATTGCACCATTTATTAATATTATTTTCAATATTTTATATTCGATTGTTTCGATTTCACAAAAATATTATGGCGAAGCAATAATTTATATTTTTATGATGATGCCAATTGCAATTTTCACTATTGTTCAGTGGATTAAAAATAAAAACCCTGAAAGACAAGAAGAAGTGCTTGTTGGGGGAATTAAAAAGATAGAGTACCCAATTCTTGCGGTGGCAACTGTCGTTTTGACTATTGCGTTCTACTTTTTGCTCAAGGCTCTCGGAACAAATGAACTTATTGTTAGCACTATTTCGCTTGTTACAAGTGTAGTTGCTTCTTATCTTTTAATTAGAAGAAGCAGTTACTATGCGATTGGTTTTGTTTTGAATGACATTGTTTTAATTGTGCTTTGGGGACTAGCTTCTGCAAAAGATATTTCGCTTTTGCCTCAAGCAATCTGTTTCGCAGCGTTTCTTTTGAATGACGCTTATGGCTTTGTTAGATGGAAAATGGAAGAAAAAAAGCAACTAAAAAATTAAAAAGTTGGCACTCTCGGCTTGACAGTGCTAATTTGTGGTGGTATATTTAATTTGTTTTATGGTAAAGATTGTTATCGTAAAACAAATTTTTTATTTGGAGGAAAGCAATGGATTATCAAAAATTTACTGAAAAGTCACTGTCAGCACTTGGAACTGCTGAAAATATTGTTCGTGAAAATGGAAATGCAGAACTAGGCTCAGAACATTTGCTTTTTGCTCTTATTTCAGATGAAACAGGACTTATTCCAGAAATTATTAAGTCGCTAAAGATAGATTTAACGATGATACAAAAAAACGTGAATGACAAAATTAGCAAACTGTCAAAGGTTTCAGGTGGAAAACCTTATGCTTCAAACGAACTTGCAAATGTTTTAAACGAAGCGGAAAAACAAGCGAAGTCAATGAACGACGATTTTGTTTCGGTTGAACATTTAATGCTTGCACTTCTTGTTAAAGCAAAAAGTTTAAATGATATTTTTTCAAAATTTTCACTAACAAAAGACGCATTTTTAAAAGAACTTATGGCGGTCAGAGGAAACCAAAGAGTAACAAACCAAACCCCAGAAGAAACATATAATGTTCTAAAAAAATATGGTCAGAATCTTGTTGAAATGGCAAGAAATAACAAACTTGACCCCGTTATTGGCAGAGATGATGAAATCAGAAATGTGATAAGAATTTTGTCACGAAAAACCAAGAATAATCCAGTATTAATTGGTGAGGCTGGTGTTGGAAAAACAGCAATTGCGGAGGGGCTTGCAATCCGTATTTTTAAAGGAGATGTGCCAAGTTCACTCAAAAACAGAGAAGTATTTTCACTTGATATGGGAAGTCTCGTTGCAGGTGCAAAGTATCGTGGCGAGTTTGAGGAAAGGCTTAAGGCAGTGCTAACCGAGATAAAAAAGAGTGAAGGGAAAATAATTCTCTTTATTGATGAATTACATTTGATTGTTGGTGCAGGCAAAACCGATGGTGCAATGGACGCAGGCAATATTTTAAAGCCACTACTTGCACGTGGCGAACTTCATTGCATTGGGGCAACAACGCTTGATGAGTATAGAAAATATATAGAAAAAGACCCAGCACTCGAGAGACGTTTTCAACCTGTATTGGTCAACGAACCAACAGTTGAAGATACAATTACGATTCTTCGTGGACTAAAAGAAAGATACGAAGTTTATCATGGCGTTAAAATTGCAGATTCAGCACTTGTTACTGCCTCAGTGCTATCAAATAGGTACATCACAGACAGATTTTTGCCAGACAAGGCAATTGACCTTGTTGACGAAGCCTGTGCGTGGGTGAAAACTGAAATTGATTCAATGCCAACAGAAATGGACGAAATCAATAGAAAAATTATTCAGCTTCAAATTGAAGAAGTTGCACTCAAAAAAGAAACCGATGAAATTTCAAAAAATCGACTTGAAAAAATTCAAAGCGAGCTTGCGGGCCACAAAGAAAAGTACAATGAAATGACTGCAAAATGGCAGAATGAAAAGAAGAATATTGATGAGATTAACAAACTAAAAGAAAAACTTGAAAAAACAAAAGGCGAGATTGAGGTCGCAAAAAAAGAATACGATTTAAACAAAGTTGCAGAGCTTCAATATAGCACTATTCCAAATCTTACCAAGCAAATTGAGAGCCTTGAAAAAGAATTTGAAGCAAACAAAAAAGCAACACTCCTCAGAAATAAAGTTACTGATGAAGAAATTGCTAAAATTGTGTCACGCTGGACTGGGGTCCCTGTTTCAAAACTCAATGAAAGTGACAGAGAAAAGTTGTTAAAACTTGATGAACAATTGCACAAAAGGGTGGTTGGTCAAGACGAGGCAGTAACAAAAGTTAGTGAAGCAATCCTCAGGTCTAGGGCTGGCATTGCTGACCCAAACAGACCAATTGGCTCATTTTTGTTCCTTGGACCAACTGGTGTTGGTAAAACCGAGCTTTCTAAAGCACTTGCTCAAAATCTTTTTGACGATGAAAAAAATATGGTGCGAATTGATATGAGTGAGTATATGGAAAAGTTCTCGGTTTCAAGGCTTATTGGTGCAC
>CAZFPH010000097.1:0-4572 GCA_964520955.1 uncultured Lachnospiraceae bacterium | reverse complement strand
TCAAGACCACCATAACCGATATCGTAAGCCCAGCCGTCACCACCGATAACCCAAACGCAGGTTTCAAAGAGTGATGCAACTAAGCCGTAGATAGCTTTTGTTGTTTCGTTGTTTTTGTCTTTGTTATAAAGGTCAATAATTGTAGCCTTGATTTCTTTAGCAAGTTCTTTGTCTTTCTTTTCTTGTGAAAGCCATGTGCTAAGTTTTTCTGTAAGTGCTGTGTCGTAAACATTGTTGTTTACTGCGTCTGTAATGATTTCTGTTAAGTGATTTCTGTTAGATTTAACAGATTTTCTCATACCAAGACCAAATTCTGCGTTGTCTTCAAACAAGCTGTTTGACCAAGCTGGTCCAAAGCCGTCAGCAGTTTTTGTGTAAGGGCAGGTTGGGGCAGTGCCAGAATAGATGGAAGAGCAACCAGTTGCGTTTGCAACAATCATTTCTTCGCCGTAAAGTTGTGTTAAAAGTTTAACATAAGGTGTTTCACCGCAACCAGCACAAGCACCAGAAAACTCAAATAATGGTTTCTCAAATTGGCTACCTTTAACGGTTTCTTTCTTAAAGTTTGTTTGAACTTTTGGAACATCTTTAAGTTTGTTGTATAGTTCGTCTTCTTTATCTAAAATTTCTTCAGTTTTCACCATTTCAAGTGCTTTTTTGAGTGCAGGGCAAACTTTAACGCAGTTTTCACAACCTGTACAATCTTTTGGTGAAATTTGAATTTTGAATGCATATCCTGGAACACCAAGTGCTGGGATTGCACCAACTTCTTTAGCAAGTTCGCTGTTTGCTTCAACAAGGTAAGGTCTGATTACAGCGTGTGGACAAACAAGTGAACATTGGTTACATTGAATACAATTTTCAGCAATCCATTTTGGAAGCATTGTTGCAATATTTCTCTTTTCGTAAGCAGATGTGCCAGTGTGGTGTGCACCAGTAACTTCAAAGGCTGAAACTGGAAGGTCATTTCCAAGCTTGAGTTCGATTGGTTTAATATAGTTCTTGTAATATGGGTCATCGATAGGGCAGAATGCTGGGTCGCTTGTAACTGTTGCCCAAGCTTCTGGAACTTTAACTTCTCTGAGGTTCTCGAGAGATTTATCGATGGCGTTCATATTCATTTGAACAACTTTTTCACCCTTGCTTGCATAAGTTTTTGCTGCAGCAGTTTTAATGTGGGTGATTGCTGTATCAACGTCTAAGATTTTTGAAAGTGCGAAGAATGCAGTTTGCATAACAACGTTAATTCTGCGGTTAAGACCAACTTCTTCAGCAACTTTTTCAGCGTCAATGGTGTAGAACTTTAAGTGCTTTTTAGCAATAAATTGTTTCATTGAAGCAGGGAGTTCTTTTTCCATTTCTTCGTCGCTCCATGGAGAGTTAAGAAGGAATGTTCCGCCATCTTTAATTTCGCTAAGCATATCATATTTGTTAACGTATGATTTGTTGTGGCAAGCAACGAAGTCTGGGTGAACTGTGAGATATGGAGCATTGATTGGATTTTTGCTCATTCTAAGGTGACTTGTGGTAAGACCACCAGATTTTTTAGAGTCATAAACAAAGTATGCTTGACCATATAAACCAGCGTATTCACTGATGATTTTGATGCTGTTTTTGTTTGCTGAAACAGTACCATCTGAACCAAGACCATAGAATCTGCATTCAACGAGGTCGCCTTCGCTAAAATTAAGTTCCATTTTGTTCTTTGGAAGAGAAGTGTTTGTTACGTCATCAACAATACCAACTGTGAAGTGGTTTTTAGCAGAAGAGCTAACACCATTTTCATGAACAGCAATAACGTGGTCATGTGTGTATTCTTTTGATGACAAGCCATATCTTCCACCAAGAACTCTAATGCCAGTTCTGCCAGCGTCTGCAAGAGCAGCTATAACATCTTGAGCAAGTGGTTCGTGTGTTGCACCACATTCTTTTGTTCTGTCAAGAACGGTGATAACTTTTGTGGTCTGTGGGATAAGGCTAACGAATTTTTCAATGCTAAATGGACGATAGAGTCTAACTTTAATAACACCGACTTTTTCGCCATTTTCAGCAAGTTTTTTAACTGTTTGGATTGTTGTGTCTGCACCAGAACCCATAACAACAATAACGTGCTCAGCGTCACTAGCACCATAATATTCAAATAAACCGTATTTTCTGCCTGTTGCTTTTTCGATATCAGCAAGCACTCTTTCAACATGTGCAGGAACTGCATCGATATATTTGTTGCAAGCTTCTCTGTTTTGGAAGAAGATGTCTTCGCCTTGGCTTGTGCCTTTTTGGATTGGGTTAGAAGGTGTGAACTCACAAGGTCTTTCCCAAATATTGCCATAGCCTTCAGCAAGTGATTTTACTGTTTCGTCGGCAATAGGGGTGATTGTGTTAACTTCGTGTGATGTTCTAAAGCCGTCAAAGAAGTGAACAAATGGTACTTTTGAAATGTTTGTTGCAAGATGTGCTGCAAGTGACATATCTTGAGCTTCTTGAACACTTGATGAAGCAAGCATAGCAAAACCAGTTTGTCTAACACCCATAACGTCACTATGGTCGCCAAAAATTGAAAGGGCGTGGGTTGCAATTGTTCTTGCTGCAACATGAATAACGCAAGGTAATAATTCGCCAGCAATTTTATACATATTAGGAATCATCAAAAGAAGGCCTTGGCTTGATGTGAATGTTGTTGCCTTTGAGCCAGCAGTGAGTGCACCGTGAAGAGCACCTGCAGCACCTGCTTCTGATTGCATTTCGGTAACTTCTGTTGTTTTACCAAAAATGTTTTTCTTTCCTTTGGCTTGCCATTGGTCGATATTTTCAGCCATTGGAGAAGATGGTGTGATAGGGTAAATAAGTGCCATATCTGATAGCATATATGCCATACTAGCAGCGGCGGTATTACCATCGATGGTGATATGATTTTGTTTGTCCATATATTATCTCCATAAAAAAATTTTGAATTAATTATAGTGAAATTCAAACACTACTTAAATTATAAATTGCTCGAAAGTGTAAAGTCAATCATAATTATTAGTTAAATTGCATTGAAAATTGCCTATTTTTGTGCTAAACTTGGCTTATGAATAGATATAAACTTGTTATAGAATATGATGGCTCTGAATTTTCAGGTTTTCAAGTTCAGCCAGAAAAGAGGACAATTCAGGGTGAAATTGAAAAAGTACTTGAATTTTTGCTAAAAACCAAAACAAAAATCTATGCTTCAGGCAGGACTGACGCAGGAGTTTCTGCACTTGGTCAGGTGGCTCATTTTGACACCGAGCAAGAACTTAATGAAAAGACGTTTCAGGCAAGTGTGAATGCACTGCTTCCAAACGATGTTGCTGTTGTTGATTTTTGCGGGGTGGACGAAAGCTTTGATGCAAGGTTTTCAGTTAAACGCAAAACTTATCAGTATAGGTTTTATGTGTCAAGGTTCACAAGACCGCTTTTTGAAAAGACAGCACTGAGAGTTAACGACTACGCAAATATCGAAAAAATGCAAGAGGCGTGCAAGTATTTTATTGGCACTTTTGACTTTTCGTCTTTTGTATCAAAAAAGAGCGGAAAAACCGATTTTGTGAGAACTATATACGACGCTAAAATTGTTGACATTGGAAATGGTGTTTATGCATTTGAAATTACAGGAAACGGCTTTTTGTATAATATGGTAAGGATTATTTTTGGAACGATTGTTCAGGTTGGGTACGGAAAACTTAAACCTCAAGACGTTACCAAAATTATCGACCAAAAACTTCGCTCGGTGGCGGGAAGAACAATGCCTGCATACCCGTTACTCCTAAAAAATGTGGACTATAATGCCTGAAAAATGAAAAATTGTGAAAATAAATTGATAATTATTATTGACAACTTGACACAAAAGATATAAAATAGACGAGCATAGGATTGGGAAATCTTGGCATTTTCCAATAATTTGTTAGAAAATATAGAAAAGGTAAGAAAAAAGATGAAAACATTTATGCAGAAAGCAGAAGTAAAGTCTAGCAAATGGTATCTTGTTGACGCAAGCAATATGCCACTTGGTAGATTGGCTAGTCAAGTTGCCGCTATTCTTCGTGGCAAGAACAAGCCAGAATTCACACCAAACGAACTTTGTGGTGACCACGTTATCATCATCAATTCAGACAAAGTCGTTTTAACAGGTAACAAATTAGAAGATAAGTACTATCGTTACCACACAGGTTATATTGGTGGACTTAAAGAAATCCAATATAAAACCCTTATGAAAGAGCATTCAGACAAAGCTGTTATGCAAGCAGTTAAGAAAATGCTTCCAAAGAACTCTCTTGGAAGAAAGATGCTCACAAATTTGAGAGTTTACAAAGATGACAAACACGAACAAACTGCTCAAAAACCAGAAGTATTAAACTTAGAAGGTAGAAGGTAATAATTATGGCAAAGAAAACAGCAAAGGTAGAAAAAATCTGGGCAACCGGAAGAAGAAAAAAAGCTATTGCTAGAGTAAGAATTTCTGCTGGCAAAGGCAACATTTTAGTAAACAAAGAACCACTTGCAGATTATTTCAAATCTGAACTTCTTCAAAATGAAGTTAAAACAGCTTTA
>CAZFPH010000096.1:0-4778 GCA_964520955.1 uncultured Lachnospiraceae bacterium | reverse complement strand
TTGTTACAGAAAACCACGGGATAGTCCCGTGGTTCAAAAGAGGTTAAACCTTTGCACAAAAAACACCTCCTATGTTAGATTAATTTTGTAGTTCACACAAAATTTAGATAACATAGGAGGGTTGTATGTCTATAGACAATAAAAGTTTAGCACACACAACTTGGAATTGCAAGTATCATATTGTATTCGCACCAAAGTATAGAAGAAAAGTATTCTACGGACAAAAAAGAAGAGAAATAGGAGTAATATTGAGAAAATTATGCGAATACAAACAAGTGGAAATAATAGAAGCAGAAGTGTGTCCAGATCATATACATATGCTAGTATCAATACCGCCAAAAATGTCGGTGGCAGGATTTATGGGGTATCTAAAAGGTAAGAGTTCAGTATTAAT
This sequence comes from uncultured Lachnospiraceae bacterium, assembly GCA_964520955.1. Classification (GTDB taxonomy): domain Bacteria; phylum Bacillota; class Clostridia; order Christensenellales; family UBA1242; genus RGIG1681. The sequence continues at coordinate 4,384 of CAZFPH010000096.1, read as the reverse complement.
ATATCAGCAGTATACTAGTATGTATTTAAAATATCGCCACCGAGAGTTTTGGTGCACAGGATACTATGTAGATACAGCAGGAAAAAACACAAAAAAGATACAAGAATATATAGCAAATCAATATAAGGAAGATAAAATAAAGGATCAAATAAGTATGTTTGAGCCGATAGACCCGTTCGCAAAGAACAAAAAATAATAGAAAAGAAAAAAGATAGTGGACTACGCATTTATGCGTGGCTAGAACAAAGGGCTATGCCCGCATAATGAAAAACCACGGGTTCTACCCGTGGATTTTTATTTGAGATTTTTATTATATGTTATGCTGAAAGTGGTGTAAATGCCGAAAATTTGGGATAGTATGTTTGGCATAATACTTTAAAATATTAAAATTTTTGCATAAAAAAAGTGCTAAGCACATTTGTTGCCACAAAATACCGGAGTGGAAATCAAGTAGCCAGCTACTACAAAGCTACCTCAAAGCACATAAAGGATTTTGCTTAGTGCTGCTGCGGTCAGGCTCTGACACGGTTCACAAAGCTCTATTGTTTAAGACCTTGTTATCAACACCGCTTGCTTAACGCAACCTCCCATACTTTGTGTCTAAAAATGCGTTCGACCCCGCTATAGTAGATCTCGGGTTACAGGGCACTACTAGCTCCCCATCTAGCTTAGCACATTTGTATTATATCACAGACCAAAAAAAAATCAAGCGAAAAAATTTAATAAAGGTATTTTATTTGCTCAAAATGTATGATATAATGCCGAAAGGTGACAAATATGGGAAAGATTAAATTAAAACCGAATGAAATATTGATATTTACAGATTTTAACAACACGCTTGTTGATTATGAGAATGAGTATAATAATACAATTATGAATATTTACGATGAGGGAAGTTTAGTTGCTCCTCATCTTTCAATAAAGAACAATATCACAAGATGTTTAAATGAGTTTGAAAAAAGAACAGGATTGACGCCAGTTTTGTGCTTGATTACTAATGCGTCATCAAGAAATATTGACACAAATGGATACCCTGGAATATTGCAAGATTTGAGAATGACATTTTTTAATCACTTAAACCATACTCCAGAAATGGCTAGAGCGATTTTTGATTCTAGTTGTGAAAGGTTCTTTAGGTTTTTGGTTTATAAGGAAAATGATTGTTATTATAAAATTAATCCGCTTGCAGAAGACCTTGATACAATGTTTGTGCCTGAAATGTTTGATGGTGATGCGTTAGCAAAAAGATATATACAGCAGTTCAGAAAAAAGGAAAGTGTAGAAAGAATTTTAACGTTATTTGATAAAGAAAGTTTGGAAGGAAAATTCATTATTTTTGCAGGAGATTCTATTAAAGATGACTATCCAATGAAGTTTGCCGAGACCCCTGAAAGTGTTGGAAAAATATATATAAGGCCTGGAAAAACAACCAAAATGAAGCCTTCTATTGCAAGAGAGTTTTGTGAGGCTAAAGGATACGAGTTTGTTAGCATTAACCCAAAAACAAATAAGAGAATAAAATGTTTTGACGATAATACTATCAAAATGCTTAGTGAAGAGGAAAAAGCAATACTTGCAAATTATTCAGATGGTGACTATATTCTCTTAACAAACAAAAACTCTAGAGGTTTTGTTGAGGGCATTATGCAGGCAATGGGCATTATTAATTCTGGAATATTGAAAAATCCAGAGGGAAATTCTTTCTCATTTTAAGTTTGCGATTTAAAGCTTTTGACTTGCACATAAAGGTTATGGTATTATTATCGTGTAAGGAGCTTTTATGGAAGAAAGAAATATTAACGCTAAACGCTTTATCGCAGCGTATAACAGGCTAGACCAAGGGCTTAGAGATATATACTCAATAAAACGTACGCTTACTTTTTCTGATATGATTAGAAAAGTTGCAAACGTTAACACTGTTGTTTCAAAATTTGAAGAAGACCTTATTGATTATGGTAGGCTCAGAAATGCAATAGTTCACAGAAGCGGTGATGAAATCATTGCTGAACCAAACATTGAAGTCGTTGAAAAACTTGAGAAAATTGCTAGAATCATTAACACGCCACCAAAGGTTGTTGATGTTATGAAGCCTAGAAGAGTGTACTGTGTAGATGGCGACACAAAACTTAATGATATTTTGCTTGAAATGGGCAGGTCTGGATATTCTGTTGTTCCTGTTTATATTTCAGGAACACTTGTTGGTGTTATTAACCGTAAAATGATTGTTGATGGACTTTCAAAGATTATTGAAGATGGCAAAGATATTGACGATTCAATAAACGGACCAGTTTCAGACTGTTTGGATATTTTTAACGAAACAAGCCACTATGAAGTTGCTCCATTTACTATTACTATCGAAAACTTGCTGTATATGTTTCAGCAAAACAGAAAATTGTCGAGTGTTATCTTGACAGAAAATGGAAACTACACGGAACCTGCAAAATTCGTTATTGTTAGTGCAGATTTGATTGATTTAAATTCAGTATTGGATAATTATTAATATATGAAATATACAAACGATTGGAAAGATTATAAAGTTATTGCCACAGGTGACGGCGAAAAACTTGAGAGTTGGAATGGTGTTGTTTTGCTCAGACCAGACCCTCAAGTCATTTGGCACGCAAAAAGACCGCTAAACAAAGAAAAATCACTCAATGCGTGGTATCATAGAAGCGAAACGGGTGGTGGTGCTTGGCAGTTTTTGAAAAAGACACCTGATGAATGGACTGTTAGCTATAAAAACCTAAAGTTTTCATTAAAAACTATGGGATTTAAGCATACAGGGTTATTTCCAGAGCAGGCATATAACTGGGATGTTATGATTGATTTAATCAAAAAGGCAAACAGACCAATTAGTGTTCTTAACTTGTTTGGATACACTGGTGGTGCAACGGTTGCTTGTGCTTCTGCGGGTGCCAGTGTTTGCCATGTTGACGCAGCAAAAAATATGGTCGACAGATGCAAGGAAAATGTTAGGCTTTCAGGGCTTGAGAATGCAACAGTCAGATATATTGTTGATGACTGCACAAAGTTTGTAAATCGTGAAATTAAGCGTGGTCACAAGTACGACGCAATTATTATGGACCCACCAAGTTACGGAAGAGGCTCAAATGGCGAGGTTTGGAAACTTGAAGATAATCTCTTTGATTTTGTTAAACTTTGCAGGCAGGTGCTTTCAGACAAGCCACTATTTGTGCTAATTAACAGCTACACAACTGGGCTTGGTGCAACCGTGCTTGAAAACATTCTAAATCTCACAATGGAGGGAATTAAGGGAAAGGCTGAGGCTTACGAACTCTGTCTTCCAACAGAAGAAGGCATTATGCTTCCTTGTGGAACTAGTGGAATGTTTATTGGTGAATAGAAAACAATAAGATACCAAAAATTAATTATAAATTACATTCGGAGAGAAAAATGGAAATTTTGTATGAAGATAACCATATTATTGTTGTGAGCAAGCCTCAAGGTGTTGCAAGTCAGCCAGATGAAAGTGGCGACAAAGATATGCTTACACAGGTTAAGGAGTATATTAAAGAAAAATATAACAAACCCGGTGAGGCGTTTGTTGGACTTGTGCATAGACTTGACAGGCCAACAGGCGGTGCTATGGTGTTTGCAAAAACAAGCAAAGCAGCATCAAGACTTTCAGAACAAATGAAAGCAGGCGAATTTGACAAAGTTTATTACGCAGTAACCGTTGGCAGACCAAGAGAGGCTAAAGGCAAGATTGTAAGTTATCTTAAAAAAGACGAAAAGACAAATATGGTTCAAATCGTTCCTCAGAGTGAAAGCGGTGCAAAAAGAGCAGAACTAGACTATGAAACACTTGAGTTTAACCCAACAACAAATCATTCACTTGTTAAGGTTAAGATTTACTCAGGAAGAGGTCATCAAATTAGAGTTCAGCTTAAAAGTATTAAGTGTCCTATTTATGGCGATCAAAAATATGGTGGACAGGGTATGGCTAAGGTTATGCTCAACCTTTATGCCTGTGAGCTTGCATTTAATCACCCAGTAACAAAGCAAAAATTAATTTTTAGAGTTTATCCACCAGAAACAGCCGATGCTTGGAGAGAATTTAATCTTGAAAAGTATTTGAATCTTAGAACTAATATTAATGATTAATTTGTGTAAAGTGCGATAAAATATGGTATTATGTGTCGCATAATAGAGGAAAAGTATGCAACTTCCAATGAATTTGCAAGAAAAAATTAAAGAACTTTATAACAGTAGCACTAAAAAGAAATTAACAGAAACAAGAGCAGAACTGACTAGAAAATATAAAGAACAAACTGGCTCAAGCAAGTCGCTAATCTCATCAAAAGAAGATAGTTTGGTTTATTTAATTTCTAGAATGCCTGCAACTTTTTCTGTTATTTTTTCT
>CAZFPH010000095.1:0-4779 GCA_964520955.1 uncultured Lachnospiraceae bacterium | reverse complement strand
TTGAACCAGCCTCAGCAAGCATATGGATTTCATCGATAAACACAATTATATCTCCACGCTCTTGAATAAGTGATATTGCATTTTTAAGTTTTTGTTCCATACTTCCACGGAACTTTGTTCCCGCCATAAGTGAAGCGAGGTCAAGTGAAAAAATTATCTTATCAGCAATTACACTTGGAACATCACCCGAATTAATTTTTTGAGCAAGCCCTTCAACAACCGAAGACTTTCCCACACCTGGCTCACCAATCAAAACTGGATTGTTTTTTGTTTTTCTGCAGAGTATTTCAATAACTCTAGCTGTCTCATTATCCCTGCCAATAATTTTTAAGTTTTCATTATTTTTTACTTTTTTCGTTAAGTCATAGCCAAGGCTGAGCAGTTCTTCAGGCAATTCACTTGACTTGGATTTATTTAATTGCACTGCTCTTGCAATTTGTTTGTTTTCCAATTTATCATCATTTCCGATATAATCAGACAATTTTATCACTAATTTTTCCGTGCTTATTTTAAAGACTGCCTTTAATATTTTTGTCGCCTTATAATTTTCATTTTTTACAATTTCTAGCAGCAAAAACTCAAGATTTTTCAATTTTGAAGCGTTTTTTTGCGAAAAATCGTTAACTTTTGCAGAAATTGCAAGCACACTCTTTGAATACCCAACAGAATTTACAGTTGCAATATTTTTATTTTTTAGATATGAATATATAACTTTTTTATAATTATCTTTCGTTATTCCAAGTTCTCTTAACAACTTTGAAGCATACGAATCTTCTATGGTCAAAATTCCAAAAAGCAAGTGCTCTGTTTCAATTTTATCGACACCAATACTCTTTGCAAACCTCGCAGAGTTTTCAAAGGCTTTTTTAAGTAAATCTAGTTCGCCCATAAATCGCTCCTATTTTATTCTTTTTGTTTTTAATATATTAGCTAAAAATTTTGCTCTGTACTTATCAAGTTCAGCAACTGTTATTTTTGACTCAGAAATTTTTGTTAAAGAATAAGGCTTAATATCCACCACCAAATTATCTATAAAATCAACATCTTTAAACCTCAAAAAGTCAAGAGCAATACCCATTTTAATTTCGCTAAGCAAGCTTATTGCTTCTCTTTCGTTAATTTTGTAGCAATTTGTTAAGACACCAAATGCTCTAAATACTTTGTCTTTTACATCATCAACAAATCTGTTAGACAAAAGTTCATTCCTTGCCCTAACTTCCATTTCTGAAATTTTTAATGCTATTTCAGTAAGTCTCACAACATACTCATTTTCTTTTTTACCAATTGTGTACAAGTTTGAAATTGTAAAAATATAATTTGAATTAGATTGTTCCTCTGCAAGTGAAACAAATTCAATACCTTGATTTGATAAACTGTTTACAATATCTCTAATTCTTCCAAGCAAGAAAAGTGCCGGCAAAAATAGTGTTATTGAAGCTTTTAATCCTGTTCCCACTTGATTGATATTTGATGTTAAAAATCCAATTGAATCATCATAGGCAATGTCTAGTTTTGATAAAATTTGGTTATCTATCACATTGAGCCTTTCATAAGCATTAATAAGGTTCAAACCACTATATGAGCAGGTTTCGCATAAATGGTCTTGCTCATTGAGCATAATTGCAACATTTTCGTCTTTAGAAAGAACAACTGCACCATAATTTTCAGAATCAATAAGTTTATGAGTAATGAGTCCTTTTTCACACATAATGTTAACATCAAGTTCTGGCAAGGTCTTCATTTTGTATAGCTTGAAATCTGAATCAATTTTTAAAACATTATCGGCAAGTTTGTTCAAAACCTTTATACCAGTGTCACCTGTGAGCATTGATGGAAACTCAAAACCAATCAAATTTCTGTTTAGTTGAACTTTACTAGAAACAATAATAGAGCTATAATCTTTCATACTAAAGTTCTCCTTTTAGTTTTTCAATTTGATTTTTGAGAGCCTCTGCAACTATATAGTTTTCATCTTTTGCGGCAATATCTTTTTCTTTTTCTAATTCTTCAATTTTTTCTTTTATCTTAATTTTAGAAAAATGCTTAGAAGAAATCTTTCCAATATGGTTAATTGTTCCTTGTTTTTGAAGTATTGAATTACGAATTTCCGACTCAAACACTCTGTAACATTCCGCACAACCAACAATCCCCGTTCTAATAATTTCACTCAGCGATATTCCACATCTTGCACATAATTTTCCTTGTACAAAACTTGCATCGTCACCAGAAAACAAATATCTATCATTCTCATTAAATTCAAACATAATTTCGCCCTACTTTTTCATTAATTCAATAAGCACATTTTTGAATGCTTTAGCTCTCACCTTGTCTTTTATTGTGAATGGCATAGAAAGTGAGTCTTCTGAAAGTGATGCCTCAATAAGTTTTTTTCCGTTCTCATCAACAATTTTGTCTGAAAGCAGTTTATCAAGGATTTGACTCATTCTTTTAAAAGTTAATTCATCACCAATTGAGTCAATAACAAGGCTGTTTAAATAGTCAAAATCGTCCGATTGTTTTAATCTTGAAATTTTGATAAATCCACTGCCTCCACGTCTGCTTTCTTTTACAAATCCTCTATCGATTGTAAATCTAGTATCAAGCACGTAGTTTATTTGGCTTGGTGCACAAGAAAAATATTCAGCAAGTGAATTTCTTGAAATATCCACCGAATCATTATCCCCAAGTGAAGCAATAATAAATTGTTCAATTACCTCTGAAATGTTAGCCATAATCCCTCCAAAAACAATTAGTCAAAGATGGTCAAAAATACAATTTTATGATACATTATCTATGTTTTAGTGTCAAACAAAATACAATAACTCGCACAAAAAAAGAGCTATGAAAGCTCCTTATGTTTTATTTTTTAATAAAGATAATTCCAACCGCTCCAGGACCTGCGTGTGCACCAATAACTGGTCCAATAGATAATCTTCTAAGCAATATATCTTTGCCAGTATTTCTTATTTTCTCAGCAAAATTATCAGCAATATCTTTGTTGTCGGCATCAAGAATAAACACTTCATATTTGCTATCATTGCAATATTCTGTGTTAAATTTGTTTAACATAAAGTCAATAGCCTTGTTTTTACCCTTAACTGTTGTAAGTTTTTCTAACTTACCCTCTTTTGTAACTGACAAGATTGGTTTTATGTTAAGCATTGTGCCCATTACAGCAGAAGCAGCAGAAATTCTTCCACCACGCTTCAAATACTGCAAGCTATCAACGTAAAAATATATTCCAACACGTTCCTTAAACTCTTTCAAAAACTCAATAACTTCTTCATCAGAAGCACCTTTATTGTGAAGTTTGCAAGCCTCTATTGCCTGAATACCTGCACCAACACAAATATTGCCAGTGTCAAATGTTGTAACCTTTCTTTCAGGATACTTTTCTTTCAAAATATCTAGTGCTGTGTGCATATGGTCAAATGTTGCTGAAAGTTCAGATGAAAAATGAACATATAAAATGTCTTCGCCTGCAGCAAAAATTGGCTCAAAATAATCAATATAGTCCTGTTGGTTTAATGCTGATGTTGTAGCAATTTCGCCAGCTCTCATATCTTGATAAAATTGTTTAATGTCTATATTTTTTCCAAAATCATAAACATACTCTTTGTTTTTTATTGTATATGGCATACCTATAACGTGCATACCTAAACTCTCTGCATCGGTATAGTACATTTCACAATCGGTATCAGTAAAAAATACACTCATAGTCATTCTCCTTTTAACACTATTATTTTAGCACAACTGAATTAAATTGCAAAAAAAAATGAACACTTTTATAAAATATGTTCATTTTTAAACATTTATTCTAAACCTTCAATCCAAGCCTATCAAAATTTTCCTGATAAAGTTTTCTATCAAAATCGTTATATACACAAAAAACAACCTTAAGTGGATATTTGTGCTCTTTTAGCCAGTCATTAACGGTAGTTACCGCAATTGTAGACGCAAGGTCTCGAGGAAATCTAAATGTTCCAGTTGCTATGCAACAAAATGCTATAGTTTTAAATCCACTCTCAAGTGCCAAATTCAATGACGACTTATAGCAATTCATAAGGTCAATTTTATCGTGATAAGAAACTTTATCCAAAATTAATGGTCCAACTGTATGTATTATGTAACTTGCTGGAAGATTGTAACCCTTTGTAAGTTTTGCCTTTCCATTTGGCTCAGGTCTGCCTTGCTTTGACATTAAATAATTAAGTTCTTGCCTAATTTGCAAACCACCTGCCGACATAATTATATTATCAATTGATGAGTCGCAAGGCTCAAAACTACCAAGCATTTTTGAGTTTCCAGCATTTACAATTGCATCAACTTTTAGTGTTGTTATATCACCCAAAAATATTGTCATATTGTTTTGATACTCAAGTTTGTTAACATCAATAATCACCTTGTGGTCTCTTTCATAAGACAAAATTTCATCTTGCAAACGCATAAATTCTGAACTTAGAGGACTTGGAAGCCTTTGGTTTGAAAGACCCCTAAATATAACCCTTTTTTCACCAATATCAAGTTCTTGTAGATGAAATTTATTAACATCAATATTTTCATCGTGACATAGTATTTGAATTAATCTATCTAACTTTTTATCTAATTCTTCAATTGTATATTCCATTTATTCACCTGATTTCAGTATATCACAATCAAAATTTTATGCCAACCAAACTACATTTGTTTTGATGAAGTTTTTGTATTTTTCTTTTTTACAACCTTAACATCTTCACCATTGTTTACCACTTGGTCTTCGTATTTTTCTAATTTGCGGTC
>CAZFPH010000094.1:0-4826 GCA_964520955.1 uncultured Lachnospiraceae bacterium | reverse complement strand
TAATTTTTCAATCACTTCAAAGCCACCATCTTTCAAATAGAAAACTTTATAAGTGTTTTCAGTAAAAATAACAAATGAAGTATCATTATGAGTAATTCTTGTTGTGCCATCGATATATTTTACGCCACTAACAAAATTTTTTGACGAGGCGTTTGAATAATCTATTTTTGAATCAGTGTAAGGATATGCATAGAAATTGTAATCCGCTGTTCCAGTAGTTGAATCGAGCGATGTGTAATATGAGAATACAAAATAATTATCTTTTAAAGTAAATGAATTTTGAGGAATATAATAATTTTTTGTGCTTGAATCAAATGAGAAAATTTCAACAGGATTATCATAATCAGAATATTTAACCAAACTATAATAAAGTCTTGTTGTTTCTGTTGCATAAGGACTTAAGTCAAAATATGAAACAAATAAAACGTAGTCGTCATTAATTGAAACAACTGAAGAACTCTTTGCACTTGCTTGAACAAAACTATACTTGCTTTCATCAGTTAACTCGTTTTTTTCAAAAGTTCCATCAGCTTTTTCCCTATAAACATAGAATCTATCTTTTGAACCAGACTTAAATGAAAAATAATTTAAACCAAATCTTTCAAGTTGCGAACCCGTGCAAACATCTGCATAAGGAACACCTGTTATTGCGTAATCTTTCTCTTCAACATTTTCGTTTACCTGCTTAGCTAGGTTCTTTTGAGCAACTGTCATTTTGGAATTATCAGCAGGGTCATCTGGTTTTTTCAAACCAAAAACAAGTCCAAGCACAATTGCAAGAACACATACCACCGAAATAATTGAAATGATAATAGCTTTAACAGATTTTTTCATTTTTCCCATAATTCGTATTCCTTTTTAATTACTTTTGTAACTTACAATCCTATACACTATTTAGTATACCAAATAAGTTTAAATTTTACAAACAAATAAAAGAAAAATAGGTGATAATTTCACCTATTTTTTATATATGTATCTACCGCAATTTTCACATTCAATCACTCCGTATTTATTGGTATTCATTGCACCGAGTTTTGATGCCGAAATTTCCATTCTGCAACCACCACATTTTGTAGCATTAAGTGCAACAAACACGGGAAAAAGCCTGCCTTCTCTCTTTTGCGAGTATGTCTGGAATAACCTATCATCAACACCCTTTTTCATTGTTTCAAGTTTTACTTTAAGTTCGTTGATTATCGGTTCCTTTTCTGCCTTAAGTTTTGAATAAGAAGCTTTATATTTATCAAATTTAAGCCTATCACTTTTTGACTTTTTGATAATGTCTTCATACTCTCTGCTAACCTGTTGAACTTCTGTATACATTGAAGAAATCTCTTTTTCTAGAGTGTTTGCAATAGCGTAAAAATCTTTATAAGCCTTTTCATAAACAGCAATTTTTGATTCATCAGCAGACTCAAGTTCTTTTTCAAGTGTTTCTAACTTTTTGAGATACTCTTGATATTTTTCCTTTGCTTTAGTGTAAGATAAATTAATCCTCTCAGCAGCCTTTTCAAGAGCAACAAGTCTTGAATGTTGATTTTTTAAAACCTGCTGAATTTCAGAAGCTTTTTCTCTGTCAGTCGACTTGAGTAATTCATTTTCTGTTGAAATTAATTCGGCTTCAGTTTTTTGATAATCTAAAATTTTTTCTAACATAATCTCTCCTATTCGCATTTTAACACTTATTTAATAAATTTTCAACCAGTAATTTTATTTTAACTTTTTTAACCAAAACAGCATCGTTTTCTATTCTCTCTTTTTCAAGAGTATCTAAATAGTTTAGTGACGATTTCAAATACTTTAGGTAATTAATAAAATCGACATCGCTTAAATTATTGTCTCTGCCAAGATATAAATTGTAGTCGCTAATATCGCTTTTTTCAAATTTGCTAACATCAATGATAATTATCGGATAAAATCGCTTAGCTGATTCAAAGATGTAATCCTTAACAACACATATATTTTTTTGATAAATCCACTTTTTAAGTTCCACAAAATTATCCGATGGTTGAAGTACAAATAAATCGCATTTTCTGCCAAAAATTAAAGTGTTTTGAGTTGATAGCATTTTTATTATTTCATAACCACCAACTCCTGCAACCACGCAAATATCGGCACTTTTTATTGGCATTAGTCCATCGCCTAGCAATGGTTCAATTTTATCTAAATTAAAGTTTTGTTTTAATTTAATAACTTTATTTAAACAATTTTCACTAATCTCCACAGCGTAAATTTTTGCAATTTTATCTATTCTAGACAAACTTTCAGACAAATATCCGTGGTCGGCACCAATATCGGCAACAACCACGTTGTTTTTTTCTGATATCAAACCCTCCACTGCTTCAGTTAGCTTTCTAATTCTCTTGTATGCTTTCATTATCTATTATCAATATCCACATAATCTCTAAGTTTTTTGCTTCTAGATGGCTGTCTTAATTTTTTAAGTGCCTTAGCTTCAATCTGTCTGATACGTTCACGAGTAACGCTAAACTCTTTACCAACGTCTTCAAGCGTTCTGGTGTGACCATCTTCAATACCATATCTGAGCATAATAACTTTTTGCTCACGTGGTGTAAGTGTTGCAAGCACTTCCATAAGTTGCTCTTTTAACATCATTATTGAAGCTGAATCAGCTGGCGAAATTGCATTTTCGTCTTGAATAAATGTTCCAAGTGTAGAATCTTCTTCTTCACCAACTGGAGTGTCGAGCGAAACTGTATCTTGAGATATTTTTTGGATTTCAATAACTTTTTCAACAGGAATACCCATTTGCTTCGAAATTTCTTCCACAGATGGTTCACGTCCAAGCTGTTGGAACAAATCTCTAGTAACTTTTCTTTGTTTGTTTATTGTTTCAAACATATGAACTGGAATACGAATAGTTCTTGCTTGGTCAGCGATAGCACGAGTAATGCTTTGTCTAATCCACCAAGTTGAGTATGTTGAAAATTTGAAGCCTTTTGTGTAGTCAAACTTTTCAACAGCTTTCATCAAACCAAAGTTACCCTCTTGAATTAAATCAAGGAAAAGCATACCTCTACCAACATATTTTTTCGCAATAGAAACAACAAGTCTAAGGTTAGATTCAGAAAGTTGTCTTTTTGCATCTTCATCACCCTCAGCCATACGTTTTGCAAGTTCAATTTCTTGTTCTTGAGTAAGTAGTGGAACTTTTCCAATATCTTTCAAATACATTTTAACTGGATCATCAACATAAACTTGAGACATCAGTTTTTCCATTTCTTCGTCATCATCAGGCACAATAACATCTTCGTTAACCTTAATGCCTGAATCGGTAATTCTCTTTAAAACCTCTTCTATTTCATCTGGATTTAAGTTAGCGAATTTTTCGGTAACGGTATCCATTGAAATCTCACCTTTCTTTTTTCCGATTTCAATTATTTTCTCAACTTCAAAGTCTATTTTCTCTTTTCTGTTCATAAATCTTCCACCTTTTTACTCTTTAATTTTAATGAAATCTCTAACATTTTTTCACTAAGTTCTTTTCTTTTATTATTGTCAACCTCGTCTGCATAAGAGTTGGCTAAATCATTAAGTTGCATCTCTAAATAATTTTTATAAAGTATCCACAAACAATCGTTGTAATACTTTTTCTCAAACTGCTCATCTTCAGCTGATTGAGAACCATAATTAATTATATCCACAATCAAAGATTGATTATCATCAGCATATTCGTCATATAGTTTTTGAACAATATTTTCAGAACCACCAGCATTTATCAAATCAGTTATTACCTTGTAAAACTCACGTCTTTTACCTGAAAACAAATACAAAACATCAGTTTTAAAATAAGCGTAAGGCTTTCTATGTATCATTGAATACAGCACATATTTTTCTGCCTTAAGCACAACAGGATTAACCGAGTCTTCCTCTGATATTTCTTTAATTTCAGTACGCTTAACAGGCGATAATTTATTTTGAATTTCATCTAAAATTGGCATACCTGCAATCTTTCTATCAAGTTCACGCTTAATAAAATCTACATTTGTCGAAGAAAGTTCGCAAACCCTTGTGGTATATAGTTCTCTCTCAACAGAACTGAGCGAAGCTAAAACTTCAATTGCCTCATTCAAAAACTTAACCCTGCTGTCCACATTTGTTAAGTCGTACTTTTGAGATAAATACTTGAGTTTAAACTCAACAAGTGGCAAAGCATCGTCAAGAATTTTTTGATAACCCTCTCTTCCGTAAGTTTTTATAACATCATCTGGGTCGAACTTATCTGGGAGCTGAACCACCATAACGTCAAGTCCGTTTTCACGCAAAATATCAAGTCCTCTAAGCGTTGCGTTTTGACCAGCAGAGTCACCATCATAACAAATATATACCTTGCTAGCAAAGCGTTTGATAAGTTTTGCCTGAGACTGCGTGAGAGCTGTTCCCATACTGGCAACAGTCATAGTGAACCCAGCTTTGTGAAGTGATATTGTATCCATATATCCTTCAACAACAATAACATAAGGTATTGGACCTTGTTGCCTTTGTTTTTTTAGGTAATTGATAGCATAAAGTGTATTTCTTTTGTTAAAAAGTTCCGTTTCAGCAGTGTTAAGATATTTTGCAAAGTTTGGATGTGGGTCAAGCGTTCTACCACCAAAAGCCACAACATTTCCATAAATATCAATAATTGGAAAGATAACTCTTCCCGCAAGTGGGTCGTAAACTCTGTTATCCTTTTGCTTAACAACACCAACAGCATGCATTTCCTCATCAGTGTAACCTAATTTTTTTAAATGATTAGGCAATTCATTAAATCCGTCGGCGTAACCGATACCAAATCGAGTTGAAACCGGCTCAACCAATTG
>CAZFPH010000093.1:0-4990 GCA_964520955.1 uncultured Lachnospiraceae bacterium | reverse complement strand
CCGCCAGGACTGTTAATGTACATCATAATATCTTTATCTGGGTCTTTACCTTCAAGATAAATAAGCTGTGCAATAACAAGGTTTGCAGTTGTATCATTAATTTCCCCATTAAGGAAAACTATTCTATCCTCAAGCAATCTTGAGTAAATATCATAAGACCTTTCACCACGGTTTGTCTGTTCCACAACCACAGGAACTAACATATTTTTTTCAAACATAAAACTCCTAATAAACTATTTAATATTATTCTTCTCTTTTAATAAATTTATAACCTTTTCAGAAATAATATTATTTTCAAGAACTTCTCTTTGGCTAGCAGTCATAGTCTTTTTGAGCTCTTTTGAAGTCTTTTTCATTTTTTCTGCAAGTTCTTCTAATTTTGCTTCAACATCGGCTTCTTCAGCTTTAATGTTTTCTTGTTTTACAATTTCAGAAAGAACTAGTGTTGTCTTGATTTGCATTTCTGTATCTTTTTCTCTAGATGCTCTGAATTTTTCATCTGTCATACCAGTATAAGCAAGATACATTTCATAAGACATTCCTTGAGATGCAAGTGAACGTTTCATATCTTCGATTGCACGGTTAATTTGGTTCGTTACCATACATTTTGGAACGTTAACTTCTGCATTTTTAACAACGGCTTCAACAAGTTGATTTTCAACTTCTCTTTTAGCATTTTCTTCTTTTTCAGCTTTAATTTTAGCTTCAAAATCTTTTTTAAGTTCGTCTAATGTGTTAAATTCACTAACGTCAGAAGCAAATTTATCATCGATTTCTGGAACTTGTTTTTCACGAATAGCCAAAAGTTTCACGGCAAACACTGCTGGCTTACCTGCAAGTTCTTTTGCGTGATATTCTGTTGGAAATGTTACATTGATATCTTTTTGTTCATCAATAGCCATACCTGCAACTTGTTCTTCAAATCCAGCAATGAATGAATGTGAACCAAGTTCAAGCTCGAAATCTTTAGCACTGCCACCTTCAAATGCAACGCCGTTCATTGAACCAACAAAATCAATGTTAACAAGGTCGCCAGTTTTTGCTACTCTATCTTTAACTTCAACAAATCTTGCTTGCTTGTCTTGAAGTTGTTTTACTCTTTCATCAACTTCAGATTTTTTAACTTTAACGTCAGGTGTTTTAACTTCAATGCCTGTGTACGCTCCAAGAGTAACCTCTGGAAGCAATGTGATTGTTGCAACAAATTCAACGCCATCTTTAGATACGTTTTTAACTGAAATGTCTGGATAATCAACTGCTTGGATATCCTTTTCTTTTTCAAGCATTTCGAAGAAACTATTGTCGCAAGCAACGCTTAATGCGTCTTCATAAAACATAAATTCGCCATAAGTTTTTTCCAAAACTTTTCTAGGAATTTTGCCTTGTCTGAAACCATCAAGTTTGTATTTGCCCTTATTTCTCTCATAAGATTTTTGAACTTCAGCTTCCCATTCATCAGCGTTAAGCTTAAATTCAACGATTAATTTTCCGTCTTTTTTTTCACCAATATTATATGTCATTATATTTTCTCCTTAAAAATAACTAACACACCTATTTTAATTAAATCTACTCTTTTTGTCAAGATTATATGCTAATTATGGTCTTTAATTAACAATAAAAAAAGACTACATTTTGTAGCCTTTTAATAAAGTATAAAAATAATTAAAGAAAATACAAACAATACAAGTGCAAGTGCAAGCTTCACACACAAAAATATTTTTTGTTTTTTTGTATAATCCGCCTCATCTTCATCAAGTTTTATTTTTTTGAAACAGAACACAGTTTTAACCGCTAAAAACACTGTAAGTAGCAAAAACGATGCAGTGTACAAAACAAGTGCATACCTTACAACAAGTGAGTTTCCAGTAAATTGAAATATAAAAACTAATACTGTTGCAACTGCAAGAGCAACCAGACTTGACAAATCAAAAACTTTAAGTATTTCTTTTTTATTCATAAATTATCCCTAAACTAAAATTATACCCATAATAATCATAACAATAGCTATAACCCAAACAATCCACATCCAAAGCTTGTGTCTTCTTCTGATGTATCTAAATGATAAGAATGATACAACTGCCCAAGCGATAGCGTTTGCAATTGTTTGCATAGCACCAACAAATGAAGCAGAGACCCCCACTTTGGAAAGAATTAATGAAATGAATAAAGCTACGCCACCAACACAAACAGCGATATAACTTAAGATATTGATAATAAATCCTGTGCTTGTTTTGCTAGAAGATGAAGTTGTTGTGGTTGTTGTACTTGTGGTTTTGTTTTCTTTTTTACTCTTTGTAGCCATAATATCCTCCTTCCATACTTATATGTAAATTATATTTAATCTATAAGTTTATGTCAAATTCTATAATTGTTTATTTTTTAATTTATTTAAAATATTTTGGAAATAATCAGGCAATTTACATTCAAAAGTCATTCTTTCACGTGAAACAGGGTGCGTAAGTTCCAGTTTGTATGCGTGAAGAAGTTGCCCTTCTAAATTAAACTTTTGAGTTTTGTAGCCATAAGTTTTGTCACCCACAATTGGGTGACCAAGATGTTTTGAATGAACCCTAATTTGGTGTGTTCTGCCTGTTTCGAGCTTAAATTCAACCAAACAGTAACCTTCATATCTTTGAACTACCCTGTAGTGAGTTATCGCCCTTTTTCCGCTGTCTAGCACCGCCATCATTTTCCTATCTTTTGTGCTTCTGCCAATAAAGGTATCCACTATACCCTCGTCGTCTTTTAAGTTACCCTCAAGCAGTGCTAGGTAGTGCCTAAAACAAGAATGTTCAGCTATTTGGCCAGCTAAATCTTGATGTGCAAAATCTGTTTTTGCAACCACCAAAAGTCCCGACGTATCTTTATCTATTCGGTGCACAATACCAGGTCTTATAACGTCATTTTTCTTGCTTAAATTTTCAAAGTAATACAAAAGTGCATTAACGAGTGTGTGATTATAAGCCCCTGGTGCTGGGTGCACAACCATACCCTGAGGCTTGTTTATTATTGCGAAATTTTCATCTTCAAACACAATGTCGAGCGGTATGTTTTCAGCCTCAGCATTGATTTCAATAACCTCTTTTGAAAACGCAATACTAACCTTATCACCATTCTTTATCAAAAAGCCCGCCTTTTGCTTTTTGCCATTAACAAGAACTCTGTCAGCTTCTATTTGAAGCTTAATTTGCGACCTCGTCCAACCTGTTTCTTCAGATAAAAACACATCGAGCCTAATTTTTTCAGACAAGTCTTCAACTAATATTTCTGAGTTTAATTCAATCATTTTTTTCCTTTCTAAATGCTTTTACTATTATATATACGCACAAAATAATAACGCTTATTGTTATGCAAATATCAGCAACGTTAAATATTGCAAAATCTATAAACTTTAAGTAAATAAAGTCACGCACACCTTTATATACGATGCGATCAATAAGGTTTCCAATCGTTCCGCCAAGTATCAAACCGACCAATGCCTTTTCTGCTTTGTTTTTTAAAAATGCTTTAGAAATAATCAGCATTAACATAACAAGTGAAGCAAGTACAGAAAACACAATGAACACAATTTGCAAATTTTCTGCTGAAAAAATACTGAAAGCAACACCTTTGTTTAGAGTGCTTTCAAACCACAGCAAATTGCCAATTATGCTCTTTGCTGCTTTTCCATAAAAAAGATATTTTGTGAGCTGGTCCAAGCCAACTGCAACAACTGCAAGTATTAAACCAATAACCATATAATCCTCAACCAAATTTTAGCACAGCAACAAAAAAAAGACAAGGCTTAAACCTTGTCTTTAGTTTAAAGAGTGAAAAAAGTGTCGAATTACTGCTTGTCGCTATCAGGGTTACCTCCGTAGAGTTTATCTCTCTTATCCTGCTTTTCTTTAGCCTCTTTATCTTTCTGTTCTTTATCCTCTTGTTCTTGTTTTTTCTTCTTTTTGTATTCTTGCTCGTTGTAACTTGAAATCCACGATTTAATACCATCTTCGCTCAAATCTCCACCTTCTTCAATAGCCTTTGCTCTTCTGTGTTTTACCTGCATATGTCTTTGTCTGATTTCTTTTCTTTCTTGCCTAATTTCTTTTCTTCTCTCGCTATTGTTATTTTCAGTCCAGTCTTCAGAGGTTGCTACTTGAGCTTGCAAGTCAGCTTTCTTTTTCATAAGCTTTTTACGTTTTGCAATATTAGAAGGATCTGAAAGGTCAAGAGCAGCAATTTGTTTATCAATTTGGCTAATTTGTGTTTTTTTTGCTCCGCTATTTGCCGCCTTTTTGCTTCTTCTGCCACCACTAATTCCACGCCTAAACAAGTTTCTAGAAGCAATAACGTCTTTGTTTTTTCTTTTTCCTTTCTTGGTTTGATTTTCTTCATAAGCCACATATTCACTAACGGTTAAACGAACCAGTCCTTCAGTACGTGTTCTATGACTTTGATAATCTTTCAACTTCGCAAGTTGGTCAGTAGTGAGCCCTGAATTTGGGTCTTTAGCAAGTTTATCAATTTCATCTACAGACATCTGGTTTAGAGGTTTATCGCCAAAATTTGCACCGGAAGCAACGAGTTGTCTCTCTAGTTCAAGAGCTTCTTTTCCACGCTTTTTAAGTATCGCTTTTTGTTCCCTGCTACTACCTCTACCCATACGTTTAAATGACCTTTCTTCTTTAGCAGCTTTTTCAGCTTCTTTAGCGTCTATTTTTTGCTGTTTCTTCTTGTCTTTTATATCTTGCTTTTGCTGAGCTCTGCCTGCCTCTCTGTTTGTGGCACGATTTTGCATTTCAGTTCTTGAAGCATTTAACTCGTCATATTTCTTTTGTTCCTCTGGCGTTAAGGCTTCACCGCTTTCTTTCTTGGCTTCGAGTTCTTTGAGTTCTTTGTCGGCTTCCTTTAATCCTTTTTTATCAGACTTGCGTTGTCCTTTTTCTTCTTCTGCCCTGTCTAAAATATCCTGATAAGTACTTTTAGCCTTTTCTTCTTCTTCACTAAGTCC